>DKBC01000354.1 GCA_002451065.1 Betaproteobacteria bacterium UBA6910 | reverse complement strand
CGCGTCAAGACCCTGCATCCGAGGGTGCATGCGGGGATCCTGGCGCGGCGGGATCTGGCCGAACACATGTCGGCGATGGACGATGCGGGCATCCCCACCATCGACTTGGTTGTGGTGAACCTTTATCCGTTCAGCGAGACGGTGGCCAAGCCGGACTGCCCCTTGGAGGAGGCGATCGAGAACATCGACATCGGCGGCCCCGCCATGGTGCGCTCCGCGGCCAAGAACTGGCAGCATGTGGCGGTGGTCACGGATCCGCAGGATTACCCGGTAATTCTCGCCGAGATGCAATCCGCGAGCGGCGCCACCGGCTTGGACACACGATTCCGACTCGCGCAGAAGGCCTTTTCCCACACCGCCGCCTATGACGGGGCCATCAGCAATTACCTTACGGCGGTCAACCTCCAAGGTGAGCGCGCCGCGTTTCCCCAACGGCTCAATCTGAACTTCCAGAAGGTTCAGGAGATGCGCTACGGGGAGAACCCCCACCAGAACGCAGCGTTCTACAGGGACTTGGCGCCGGCACCGGGCGCCCTTGCCCACTTCACTCAGCACCAGGGCAAGGAGCTTTCGTTCAACAACATCGCCGATGCGGACGCCGCCTGGGAGTGCGTGAAGACCTTCGATGCCCCCGCCTGCGTCATCATCAAACATGCGAACCCTTGCGGCGTCGCGGTGGCGGCGGATCCCGTAGANNCCCTGGACTTCAAGAAAGTCGGCGGCGGCCTGCTGGTGCAGACGCCGGATACCATGAACGTGCTCCGCGACCAGCTCAAGGTGGTAACCCGGGTCAAGCCCACCGGGCAGCAGATCAGTGACCTGCTTTTCGCCTGGCGCGTCGCAAAGTTCGTAAAATCCAATGCGATCGTGTTCTGTGGCGAGGGACGGACCCTGGGTGTCGGCGCGGGGCAGATGAGCCGCGTGGACAGCGCGCGCATCGCTGCCATCAAAGCCCAGAGCGCCCAGCTCTCGCTGGACGGTTCGGTGGTGGCGTCGGACGCCTTTTTTCCGTTCCGGGACGGGGTCGACGTGGTTGCCGCCGCCGGGGCGCGCGCCATCATCCAGCCCGGCGGCAGCCTGCGCGACCAGGACGTTATCGGCGCCGCCGACGAGCTCGGCGTCGCCATGGTGTTTACCGGTGTACGTCATTTCCGGCACTGAGTCGCTGGAGAGCGGGGTTTGAAAGTCCTGGTCATCGGGGGCGGCGGGCGCGAGCACGCTCTGGCCTGGAAGCTTGCGCAGAGTTCCCGCGTGCAGAAAGTGTTTGTCGCCCCGGGGAATGCCGGGACCGCTGCCGAGGAGGGGGTGGAGAACGTACCCGTTATCGCGGTTCCAGCTCTGGTGGCCTTTGCCGTTGAGGAAGGAATCGGGGTTACGGTGGTGGGCCCCGAAGCGCCGCTGGCGGCGGGCGTCGTCGACGCGTTTCGCGAGGCCGGTCTCAAGATCTTCGGCCCGACCCGGAGCGCGGCCCAGCTCGAGTCGTCCAAGGACTATGCCAAGGCATTCATGGTGCGCCACGGAATTCCCACCGCCGCTTACAGCACCTTCACCGACGTCGGCGAGGCCCATCGCTACATCGAGTCCCGGGGGGCCCCCATCGTGGTCAAGGCGGATGGGCTTGCCGCGGGCAAGGGCGTGGTGGTGGCCGCGACACTGGAGCAGGCCCACGCCGCGGTGGAGTCGATGCTGGTCGGCAATTCCATGGGCGACGCGGGGGCCCGGGTGGTGGTGGAGGATTGCCTCGAGGGCGAGGAAGCGAGCTTCATCGTCATGGCCGACGGCAGGCATGTGCTGGCCATGGCGTCGAGCCAGGACCACAAGCGCCTGCGCGACGGCGACCAAGGCCCGAACACCGGCGGCATGGGCGCGTACTCGCCCGCGCCCGTGGTCACCCCGAAGATCTATGCCCGCATCATGCGCGACGTGATCCAACCCGCGATCGCCGGCATGGAGCGGGACGGCGCACTTTACACGGGATTCCTCTACGCCGGGGTGATGATAGGCAACAACGACGAAATCAAGGTTCTCGAGTTCAACTGCCGGATGGGGGACCCCGAAACCCAGCCCATCATTCTGCGGCTCAAGAGCGACCTGTTCGCGCTGATCGAGCAGGCGATCAATGGCACCCTGGACAAGGCCGAGGCCGAGTGGGATCGGCGCGCGGCATTGGGTGTGGTGATGGCGGCGGAGGGCTACCCCGAAGCGCCTCGCAAAGGCGACGTGATCCGCGGGCTGCCCCCGGCCGGGGAGGACTTCCACGTATTCCACGCCGGGACGGCCCTCAACGAGGAGGGCGACGCGGTTACCGCTGGGGGGCGAGTGCTTTGCGTCACCGCTCTGGGCGACAGCGTGAAAATGGCCCAGCGGCGTGCCTACCAGATCGCCGAGCAGATTTCGTTTCCTGGCTGCCAGATGCGGCGGGACATCGGCTACCGGGCGATCGATGCCCGGCGCAGGTAGGAACTCTCCGCCGGGGCCGCGGTTTCCGGTCCGGCGGCTACCGGGGCGCCTGATCCGGTCTCTGAGGGGACATCTTTCTGATTCCGGGGTCATCGCCTATCCGACCGAGTCGTGTTTCGGGCTTGGCTGCGATCCCCGCGACAGGCGGGCGGTCCGGCGCCTCCTGCGGCTCAAGGGCCGCCCCCAGAGCAAGGGCCTGATCCTCATCGCCGCAGACTTCGACCAGTTGCGGCCCTACGTGGCTCCGCTGCCGCCCGAGTATGTGGAGCGCCTGCGCGCGGCTTGGCCCGGCCCCGTGACCTTTCTGCTGCCGGCTGGGCCCCACGCCCCGCGCTGGGTGGTGGGACGTCACCGGATGATCGCCGTGCGCGTGACGGCTCACCCTGCTGCTGCGGCTCTCTGCCGCTCGNNGTGGGGCGGCGGCGGCGCCCCTCCACGATCATCGACGTCGAAACCGGTAAAATCCTTAGATCCTGATTACGCGACTCCCGGGGCGCGGCCGGCCTGTGGCGAAACCTGCCCGGCCGGACGCAGCCACTGGCTGGAGCAGAGGCTTTTCGAAATGGATACAGGCAAGGTCAAGGAGTTCCTGCTCGAGCTTCAGGAACTCATCGTGGAGCGCCTAGAGCAGCTGGACGGCCGCAGTTTCCGTCGCGACGGCTGGGAGCGTGCCGGGGGCGGAGGCGGCCTTTCCTGTGTCATCGAGGAAGGCGAGGTGATGGAGCGTGGGGGCGTCAATTTCTCCCACGTGTTCGGCCCCGGGCTGCCACCATCCGCCACCGCGGCGAGGCCGGACCTCGCGGGGCGGCGCTTCGAGGCCATGGGCGTCTCCCTGGTGCTGCATCCGCGCAATCCCTACGTCCCCACGACCCACCTCAACGTGCGCTTCTTCGTTGCCCTGAGGGATGGCGCTGACCCGGCATGGTGGTTTGGAGGCGGCATGGATATGACGCCCTACTATGGGTTCGAGGACGACGCGGTGCACTTCCACCAGATGTGCAAGAATGCGCTCACCCCGTTCGGTCCGGACTACTACCCGCGCTTCAAGAAATGGTGCGACGAGTACTTCTACCTCAAACACCGCCGGGAGCCCCGGGGCATCGGCGGCATCTTCTGCGATGATCTGAACCAGGGCGGCTTCGAGCACTGCTTCAATCTCATTGAGAGCGTCGGCGACCATTTCCTGCCGGCCTATGTGCCCATCGTCGAGCGCCGCCAGGGCCTGCCCTACGGAGAGCGGGAACGCGATTTCCAGGCATACCGGCGTGGCCGGTATGTGGAGTTTAATCTGGTCTTTGACCGGGGGACGCTGTTCGGACTTCAGTCGGGCGGGAGGACCGAGTCCATATTGATGTCCATGCCGCCGGTCGTGAAGTGGCGCTACGACTGGAAACCCGCGCCGGGAACGCCGGAGGACAAGCTCTACACGGACTTTCTGACGGGAAAAGACTGGATTGCGCTTCGCTAAGGGGGCTCGGGAGCCGATCGCTCAGGCGAGCCAGGCGGAGCACTTTGCGTGAAGCTCCTCGGACCGCCGCTTGCCCAGAATTTCACGAAAGGCGATCTGAACCGATTCATAGTACGAGCGCACTTCTTCGCGGGTGCGGCACTTCTCGATCTTCTCGGTGAACATGTCGCCGTCGGGACCGAGATAATCGTGGATCACCCGGTTGAGATTCTTCTTCAAATCGGGAAGCTGAAGGGCAGCGGCCGGCGCGGGCCCGGTACCGGGTGACGTGGGCGCAGCCGACGCCGAGGGCATCACCCGCGCGGGGGCCAGTGCTTCGATGAATCCCCCGCGCTCCAGCTCTTCCAGGTAAGCGATCACGTCGCCCAGCGCGCCGGCTTTTTCCCGATGGGCGGCGACGCTGAGCTTGCCGTCCACCAGGATCAGTACCAGCCTGAGCTTCTGCGGCAGCTTGTAGGTGCGGGCCGAGATCTCCTCCTGGCCCTTGGCGGTCTTGGCATAGACCGCGGTCATGTCCACGACCCGGTGCCCCCTTTTTAACGTGTTGTGAGCCAACCTTAACGGAAGGCCACGTGGGTTGCAACGGCGTTTGGCATACCGCCTGGGTTAAATATGCCACTTTTGGAATGACCGTGTGCGCCGTGGCGCCGGGGGACGGAGAGGATCCTGCTGGCATCCCCCCGGCGCGGATCAGCGCCCCAGCACGCATTTCTCGTACAGGTCAAGGAGCTGATGCTCCGGGTCATAGCGGGACTTCAGCGCGTGGTAGGCCGCCTTGTCGTAGGTGCGCCAAAACTCTTCCTCCGAAAAGTAGCTGTCGGAGTAGAGAGACTTGATGCCGCCCAGGTCCCGCACCGTGCGCTCCACCATCCGGTTGAAATGCCCGCGGGAAAGCGGTTCTCGGGTTCGCACCACGTCCCAGAACCCGAAGTTGATGTAGAGGGTCATCGGGTCCATGGGAAACAGCGGAAAGCGACTCTCGCCCCGAAAGCGCGCCGGACAGATCCAGATCGGGAGTATCCCGATATGGTCGTGAAAGAAGTCTAGGAACTTGCCTGCGTTCGCCACCGGAATGTCCACATCCTGGATCACTGATTCGGGATGCAATCCGCGGAGACGGTCCAGGAGGCGGGTCAGTCCGATGCGGCTATTCCACCGCATGAGCCGCGCATAGGTCCGGGAGTTCAGGCCGGAACGGCCGTAGAGTCGCCGCACCAGCGGATTCTGGGCCAGCAGGTTTTTTGAGCACCAGAACCAGTCCGTGTCCCACCGCCAAAGATAGTCATGTGCGGTAAGGTAATCGACAGGCTTTTCCCGGATCGAGCGATAGTAGATATTTTCGTAGGTGTAATCGCTGGTGAACGGTGCTTCGTCCACAAAGCGACCGACGTTCAAGTAGAGCTCGTCGCGCCCGAATGCCACGCCGTCCACGAAATCCGCGTCGGAGGTGCACGTGGCTTCGAGGTCCACGAAGAAGGTGGCGGGGTCGGCAAAAGGGATATGCTCCACCTGAACATAGGGCTTGACCGGCAAGGTCCGCGCCTTGACCCGCAACGCGTAGCCCAGGGTTCCGTAGGAGTTGGGGAAGCCGTAGAAAAGATCCTCGTGTTCGTTGTAGGGCGTGGCGACCACGACCCGGCCGTCGGGAAGCAGAATTTCCATCTCCATCACGGTGTGGTGCACCAGTCCGCGGCGGAAGGAGGTTGCCTCTATGCCCACGCCGGAGACCGCGCCGCCCAGGGTAATGGTCTTGAGCTGAGGAACCACGGCCGGCATGACTCCGCACATCAGGCAGGCGGCCGTCAGGTCCTCGTAGGTGATCATGGCTTCCGCGTCCAGCCACCCACGTTCCCGATCCACCTTGAGGACGTGATTGAAATGGCGCAGGTCCAAACGCCGCTTGCGCACCCGCTGCCGATCCCGGAACAGATTCGAGGTGTCCTTGCGCAGCCCGAGGGGGCCCGAGCCCGAAGCGAGTTCTCGGGCCAGCCATTCCCTGCGTTTTTCGAAGTCGCTCATGGTTCAGCCTCGGCCGCGCGGGCCGGCATCGATCAGCCGTTTCGGTAACAGTTCATCGAGCGCCGTCTCGACCAGATTCCCGAACGCCTCCTCGGACATGTCCACGGTCAGGGCGTCGATGCGCAGGGAGACAAGCCCGTGCACCAGGGCCCAGCAGCCCATGGTGATCGCATACCGCACCTGGTCGGGCGGGGGAGGGGACAGCGGCAATGAGCCCACGACTTGGGACAACACGCCGAACGCCCGCTTAGCTTCCGCATTCAATTCGGGATACCGCGACTTCTCGACGCGCTGGGCACCGAACATTAGTCGGTAGAGCTGAGGGTTTTGGAGCGCGAACCGGACGTAGCTGCGCGACAACGCGGAGAGGCGTTTGGCGGGGCCGTCGGCGGCAAGGGACACTTCGCTTTCCATGACGTCCGCGAGCCGAGTGAACCCCAGCCGGGCCAGTTCCGCGAGCAGCGACTCCCGATGCTCGAAATGGCGGTAGGCGGCGGACGGCGAGACCCCGATCTCGGCCGCCAGTCCACGAAGGCTGAGTTCCTCGAGGCCGGCGTGGGACAGATGGGCGAGAGCGCGCTCAACCAAGGCGCTGCGCAGGTCGCCGTGGTGGTAGGCGGCGCGTGGCTTTCGGGCTTTCATGGCTCCTGGAGCGCTTGGGGGAATGGTTGACCCGCCGTAATGGGCGCAGCATGCGCTACGAAATATATGTTGACGCCGCTCACATCTCCTGGTTTAATGTGAACCATGCTCACATTATACCTCTGTGGGCATCGGTGAGGTGTCCAAGGGGGCACCCACCGGAACAAGCCAACCTTTAAGGAGATCAACCATGTTGCAGAAGATCCATGCGTTCAGTCCTGCTGTCGTCCTTTCTATCTTCTTGGCAGCGGCTTTCAGTCCCCTGTCGGCTTCTGCCGAAGGCGCTCTGGATACCCGGGAAGTGGCGCGCGCCCAGATCCTGGGAACCTGGCGGGGCGAGCCGGTGACCTCGGCCGCCGTCGTGGACGGGGCGACACTGGCCAGCGCCGAACGGGCCCGGTCCGTGATCCTTGGCCGGAGCCTCCCCGCCAATCCCGCGCCTTTCCAGGGCCTGGCCCAGGCGCCCTTCGATCATCGGGAGTTGGCGCGGCGCCAGATTCTGGGGATCTCCTCGGCTGCGCATCCCGTCAAGGGCCCCCTGGCTACCGCCCGATGAGCCGGCAATCCAAGGAAGGCCGTGGCGCGCTCTCCGGTCCCCGGATCTCCGGGGCCGGGGAGGGCGCCCGGGCGGGACTCATTCATAGAGAAAGCGACGGCTCATGGGGTAACCCGCCGCAGTGGTGTTCCCCTTGCTGAACACGATCTGGAACAGGTGTGTCCGTCCCGCCGGGGACCCGAACATTTCCGCGCAGGAATAGAGATAGGTGCGCCAGACGCGCCGGAACCGCTCGTCGAATTTCCCGGGATCCAGCGCCCGGATCTTCTCCCAACTGCCGTCGAAGCGCTCGGCCCAGGCGTTCAGGGTCGGCGCATAATGGCGTCTCAGGTTCTCGACATCCACGATCTCCAGGCCACAGCGTTCCATCTTGCTGATCGCTTCCGCCAGGCTCGGGATCCAGCCCCCCGGGAACACGTATTTCCGGATGTAGTACTCGGTATCCCTCGTGCCGACGTGGCCGATGAAATGGAGCATTCCCAGGCCGCCGGGCTTAAGAAAGTCCGCGTGGGCCTTGATGACCTCGGCAAGCTGGTCGCGGCCGGCATGCTCGAGGACGCCGATGGAAACCACTTTGTCGTATTCCTGGTCCACCTCGCGAAAATCCGCTTCGCGCACCCGGATGCGCTCCGCCAATCCTCGGCGCGCCACCTCGGACTTCAGCCACTCCACCTGCTCGGTGGTGGTATTGAGCGCGCTGCCGTGAATTCCGTGATGCTCGACGGCGTGGAACATGAATCCGCCAAACCCGGTGCCGATGTCCACCACGCTCTCTCCTGGCTGAAGCCGCAGCTTGCGGCACACGTGCTCGACCTTGTTGCGCTGGGCTTCTTCCAGCGTGCCCGTGCCCTCTTTCCAGTAGGCGCAGGTGTACATCATCAGATCCTGGTCCAGCCAATGGCGGTAAAAATCGGCGCCCAGTCCGTAATGGAAACGGGCATTGACTTTAGCCTGAGCGATCGTGCGGTTGGAGCGGGTCAACTCGTGCCACTGATTCCGTGCCCACACCAGCCAGTTGGGGCGCCGGTCGAACCGGCTTTGCATGCCGACGCGGAACGCGGCGGCGAAGTCCCCCTCCACGTCGGCGCTTCCTTCGAAATAAGACTCCAGGAGGCCGGTGTGGCCCAGAAGGAGGGCGCGGCGTTCGGCGGCGCGACTGTTGAAGGCGATGGTGAACAGCGGGGCGCCTTCCGTACTCTGCCAGTCCGAGCCGTCGGCGAAACGCACGCGGAAGCATTCACCGGCGGCGGCGCCGAGAGATCGAATGAGGTCTTCCAGCGTTCCGGGCACGGGGGTGGCGGCTATTCGCCCAGATACGCCTGACGGACTTTTTCGTTCGTCAAGAGATTTTCGGCCGAATCCGACAAGGTAATCAGGCCGCTCTCCATGACGTAGCCGCGGTCACTGGCTTCCAGCGCCAGTTTGGCGTTCTGCTCGACCAGCAGTACCGTGACGCCCTCGCGCGCTACGCGCAGGATGGTTTCAAATATTCTCTGCACCATGATGGGCGCCAGCCCCATGCTGGGCTCGTCCAGGAGCAGCAGTCTGGGTCGGCTCATGAGGGAGCGGCCGATGGCGAGCATCTGCTGCTNNCTGCTGCTCGCCGCCGGACAGGGTCCCGGCGAGCTGCGCGCGCCGCTCCGCCAGCCGGGGGAACAATTCCAGCGTGCGCGCCAGGTCGGCCCTGACCTCCCCGGGTTCGTCGCGGAAATAGGCGCCGAGGGAGAGGTTCTCGGCCACCGTCAACCGCCCGAAAACGCCGCGTCCTTCTGGGACCAGCGCCAGCCCCTGGCGCACCAGCTCGAAGGGGGGACGCCGCGTGATGGGACGCCCGCGGTAATGCACATGCCCTCCGGAAACATGGACCAGGCCGGTAAGCGCCTTGAGGGTGGTCGTCTTGCCGGCGCCGTTGGCGCCGATGAGGGCCACCATCTCTCCCTCACGCACATCCAGGTCGATGCCCTTGACCGCATTGATTCCGCCATAGGCGACCCGCAGGTTGCGCACCTCGAGCATGGGCTTGGCGCTCACGCGATATGCCCTCCGAGATAGGCCTCAATCACCGTTGGATCACGCTGCACTTCCGCCGGCGCCCCCTCCGCGATCTTCTTGCCATAGTCAAGCACGGCGACACGGTCGCACAGACCCATCACCAGCTTGACGTCATGCTCGATGAGCAGGATGGTGACCCCGTCGCCGCGGATGCGATCCATCAGCGCTCGCAGGCCCGCCGTCTCGGTGGCGTTCATGCCGGCGGCGGGCTCGTCCAGTGCCAGCAGCCGGGGCTCCGTGGCCAGGGCGCGGGCGATCTCCAGCCGCCGCTGGTCGCCGTAGGGGAGATTGCGGGCGAGGGAATGGGCATGCTGGGCGATGCCTACATAGTCCAGCAGCTCCTTGGCGCGGCGCGTGATGGCCGCCTCCTCCCTCCGGGTGCGTTGGTCGCGCACCACCGCGCCCCACACTCCGGCCCGCGAGCGCACGTGCCGACCCACCATCACGTTCTCAATGGCGGACATGTTGGCGAACAGGCGGATATTCTGAAAGGTGCGGGCGATGCCGGCGGCGGCGACTTCGTGGGGCTTGCAGCCGCTGATGCCCTTGCCTTGGAACGTCACCGTGCCGCGCTCGAAGTCGTAGAGTCCCGTGAGCACGTTGAAGAAGGTGGTCTTGCCGGCGCCATTGGGGCCGATGAGTCCGTAAATGGTGCCAGTCTCGATGGTGATGGAAACGTCGCACAGCGCTTCCAGGCCACCGAAGGACTTGTACACCCCGCGGGCTTCGAGCAGGGCGCTCATCCCTCCGCGAACTCCCGCTTGCGGACCCGGGAGGGCCAGAGCCCGGCGGGGCGGAACAGCATCATCAGCACCAGCGCCAGTCCAAACAGCAGCATGCGCAAATCGGAGGGATCCACCAGCACTTCGCCAAACCAGCTCTGCTGCAGCGGCGCCACATAGCGCAGGGCTTCCGGCAGCGCCGTGAGCAGCAGCGCTCCCAGCACCACGCCGGGTACATGTCCCATGCCCCCGAGCACCACCATGCATAAGATCATGATGGAGTCGAGGAGGGTGAAGCTCTCCGGGCTCACGAAACCCTGAAACGCTGAAAACAGCCCGCCGGAAATCCCGCCGAAGCTTGCACCCATGGCGAATGCCAGCAGTTTCACGTTGCGGGTGTTGATGCCCATGGCCTTGGCCGCGATCTCGTCCTCGCGAATCGCGATCCAGGCCCGGCCGATGCGGGAATCTTCCAGGCGCAGCGACACGAAAATCGAAAACAGCGCGCAGGCCAGGAACACGTAATAGTAGCTGTGCACCGGCGCAATGGTGAGGTCCCCGAGGGTGTAATGCCGGCTGAGGGACATGTCGCCGAGACGCAAGGGGTCGATGAGCGTGATCCCCAGGGGCCCGTTGGTGATGTTTACCGGCCGGTTCAGGTTGTTGAGGAAAATGCGGATGATCTCCCCGAAGCCCAGGGTCACGATCGCGAGGTAATCCCCGCGCAGGCGCAGCGTCGGGGCGCCCAGCAATACCCCGAAGGCGCAGGCCACCAGCGCGCCCACCGGCAGCAGCGCCCAGAACTGGAGATGGATTCCGAAGTGGGGCGACGCCAACAGCGCATAAACGTAGGCGCCCACCGCGAAAAACGCCACGTAGCCCAGGTCCAGAAGGCCGGCGTAACCCACCACGACGTTGAGGCCGAGAGCGAGCATGACGAAAAGCAGCGCCACGTCGATGATGCGGACCCAGGTGCGCCCGAGGAGCGCTTCCACGGCGAAGGGGAGGACCAGCAACCCCAGCGCAATGACGCCGAAAGCGACGAACTTCTGGGCTGGGGTGGTGAGCCGAAATCCGAGCATCCGGAGCCCCTAGGCGCGCTCCCCGGAAGCCTGGCCCAGCAATCCTGAGGGACGCAGCACCAGCACCAGCACCAGCACCAGGAACGCGAAGACGTCCCGGTAATTGCTGCCAAAGAACCCCCCGGTGAGGTCACCGATGTAGCCCGAGGCTAGGCTCTCGATGATTCCCAGCAGCATGCCGCCCAGCATCGCGCCCCTGACGTTGCCGATGCCGCCCAGCACCGCGGCGGTGAAGGCCTTGAGTCCAAGTATGAAGCCCATGCTGTAGTGGCCGATTCCGTAATAGAGCACGACCATGATTCCCGCCACCGCCGCGAGACCCGAGCCCACCAGAAAGGTTAAGGAGATGATGCGGTTGATGTCGATACCCATGAGGCCAGCCACTTCCTTGTTCTGCTCCGTGGCGCGCATGGCGGTGCCCACCCGGGTCTTGGTAATGAACCAGTACAGACCCGCCATCACGCCGCAGGCCAGGAGGAAAATGGCCGCCTGCAGGTCGGTGACGTGGGCTCCGAGGACGGTGAAACGGGTGGGTGACAGCAGTTCCGGCATCGGGATGTACTGCTTGCTCCATACCAGGGCGGCGGAATACTGCAGCAGGATGGAAACGCCAATGGCGGTGATCAGCGGTGCCAGGCGCGGGGCGTGGCGCAGGGGACGATAGGCGAGGCGCTCGATGGAAACGCCAAGGGCCATGCAGACCACCATGGCGGCACCCACGGCGAGCAGCAGCACGAGCGGAACCGGCAGGCCGCTGCCGGAAAGGGCGTGGAATACCGACAGCCCCACCAGCGCGCCCACCATGACGATGTCGCCATGGGCAAAATTGATCAGCCCCAGGATGCCGTAAACCATGGTGTATCCGAGGGCGACCAGGGCGTAGATGCTGCCGAGCACCAGGCCGTTGACGATCTGCTGAACGAAGATATCCATGGGCGAATTTCCGGCAGCCTAACATGCGCGCGGCACCCGAAGGTGCCGCGTGCTTCGACTCGAACGGTTGATACGGCGGATCAGTAGCCGGCCTGGGTCGCGCCCGCGGGAATCTTGGGCGCCGCCGCTGCCTGGGGGCTGGGGGCGCCGCCCGGGACGACGGTCTCCAGGGCTTCCCACTTTCCATCCTTCACCACGTAAACCGTGATGGGACCATTGCGCAGATCCCCTTTTTCGTCGAATTCGATGGGTCCGATGATCCCCTGCAGCCTGGTCTTGCCGACCTCGGGCAGGAACTTGGCGGGATCGGTGGAGCCCGCGCGCTTCATGGCGTCCGCGAAAACGAACACCGCGTCATACCCCATGGGTGCGAAGAGCTCCACGTCGGCGTTGAATTTCGACTTGAACTTGTTCATGAATTCCTGGCCACCCGGCATCTTCTCCTTGGGCAGGCCCGGCATCGAGGCCATCTGGCCTTCCGACGCGTCACCCGCCAGCTTGATGAAGTTCGGGGTCTGGATGCCGTCCCCCCCGATGAGCTTGGCCTTGATGCCGAGGGACGCCATCTGCTTGGCCATGGGACCCGCCTGGGGATCAATGCCCCCGAACATGATCAGCTCCGGGTTGGTGCCCTTGATCTTGGTGAGGATGGCCGTGAAGTCCGTGTCCTTGTCGGTGGTGTGCTCGCGGGCAACCACATGGGCGCCCAGTTCCTTGACCGTCTTCTCGAAGGCGTCGGCGAGGCCCTGGCCGTATGCCGTGCTGTCGTCGATGACCGCGATGCTCTTTGCTCCGAGCTTCCGCACCGCGAAGTTGGCCAGCGTCGGACCCTGCTGGTCATCGTGGGCAACTACGCGGAAGGTGGTCTTGAAGCCTTGCTGAGTGTACTTGGGATTCGTTGAGGAAGGCGAAATCTGCGGGATCCCCGCGTCCGAATAGATCTTCGAGGCCGGGATGGACGCGCCAGAGTTGAAATGTCCGACCACTGCAACCGCCTTGGAGTCCACCAGCTTCTGCGCCACCGTGGTGGCCTTGGTCGGGTTGGCCTCGTCATCCTCAGCCAGTAGCTCGAACTTGACCTTCTTCCCGCCCACGGTGAGGCCTTGGGCGTTGAGATCGTCCACACCGAGCTGCACACCATTCCTGATGTCGTTGCCGATATGCGCCTGGGGCCCGGTTAGCGGTGCCGCCACGCCGATCTTGACGATCACGACCTGGTCAGCGGTCGCGGGGGCCTTGGATGCCGCCGACGTGGCCTCTTCCTTGCCGCAGGCGGAAAGCATGATCGCCGCGGCCGCCGCAGTGATGATCGGGAGTGCTCGGAAAATACGCATGCTGATCTCCTTGCAGGGTGGTGCGATTGTTGCTGAATCAGGCCCTTGGCGAACCTGGCGTGAGGAATTGGGAGCCACGGATTATCCGTAGTCACCCCGGCAGTGTCAATTTTGCGGGGCCCAAAGGAAAAGGGCCGGCAAATGCCGGCCCTTCCTGGTGCAAATGCCGTGGCGCAATTACTTCTGGGAAAGGATCCACTTCACCAGCGTGCTGATGTCGGCGTCGCTGACCGCGGCGTTCGGGGGCATCGGGACCTGGCCCCAAACCCCCTTGCCGCCTTCCTTGACTTTCTTGGCCAGGGCGGCCTGGGCACCGGCGTCGCCCTTGTATTTCGCGGCGATATCCTTATACGAAGGGCCGACCAGCTTCTTGTCCACCGCGTGGCAGGCAAGACAGCCGCTCTTCTTCGCGAGTTCTTCGTTGGCCTGTGCGGTGCCCACCAGCGCCAGTGCGCCCACTGCGACGATGCCCATCCAAGCTGCTTTCATGTGTGCTCCTTTGGTTTGTGACTAAAATTCCGAGTCCCGGATTCTAAACAAGTTCCCGGCATTTGGAAACGCGCCGCAACTCCTCGAGGCTGCTGATCGCGGGCAGACAATTAACGCCCTGGCAGACCCAAGCGTTGACAGTTTCCGTGGCCGGTTTGTCGAGTACGGAGGGAAGCCCCGGAGTCTTCGAGGGAATGGCGATCCGCAAAAGGTGCGGGGCGTATTCGGCCCGCAGCGCGGAGTCCCATTCCGCCAAGGCTTGCTCGGGACCCCGCAGAACCGCCACGGTGGGAGGATTTTGGGATTCCTCCATCGCGCGGAGCAGGGTCACGCAGGCGCTGGGGTGGCTCCTCAACGACGCGCCAAACAAGCTAAGTGTGCGCTCACCAGCCTCAAGATAGCGGGTTTCCCCCAGGATATGCCCCAAGCGCGCCAGGGCGAAGGCGGCGACGCCGTTTCCGGAAGGGGTGGCGTTGTCGGGGCCGGGCTTGGGCCGGTGAATCAGGGGCTCGTGGTCGTGGCTTGTGAAAAAGAATCCCCCGTCGCGCTCGTCTTCGAAGCGGGCCAGCAGGTCCTCCGCCAGCTGCCTGGCGAAATCCAGTTCCTCGACCCGGAAATCCGCTTGGATCAGCTCCAGCATGGCGTCCAGTAGAAACGCGTGGTCGTCGAGGTAGCCGTTGAGACGCGCTTGGCCGTCCTTCCAGACCGCGAGCAGCCGCCCCTCGCGGTAGAGGCGCTCGCGCACGAATGCCGCGGCCCGCCGCGCCGAATCCACCCATTCCGGGCGGCCGAAGACTCGTCCGCCGTGGGCCATGCCCTTGATCATGAGACCGTTCCAACTGGTGAGAATCTTTTCGTCCCGCCCTGGCCGCACGCGGCGCTCGCGCTCCGCGAGCAGTTTTTTGCGTGCCGAGTCGAGCAGCGCCTGCGCCTGGTCCATGGACAGGGACCGCTCGCGAGCCACGTTTTCCAAGTGCTTGGCCACCCGCAGGTGCCAGTGCCGGCCCTCGAAATTGGGCGGGCCGTCCAGGCCATAGTGTGCGGCGGCGACCTGGTACTCCTCCCCCGCCAGGACCGCACTGACTTCCTCAGGGGTCCAGACGTAAAACTTGCCTTCCTCGTGCTCCGAGTCGGCGTCCAGGGTCGAGTAATAGCCCCCTTCGGGGGCCTGCATCTCCCGTGCCACCCAGCCCGCGGTCTCCTCCGCGATGCGCTGAAACAGTCTCGCGCCGGTGATCGACCATGCATCGGCGTAGAGCAGGAGCAGCGGACCGTTGTCGTACAGCATCTTTTCGAAGTGCGGAATGGTCCAGGTTTCGTCCACGCTGTAGCGGCAGAAACCGCCGCCGAGCTGGTCGTAGATGCCACCCTCGGCCATCTTGGTCAGGGTCAGGATCGCCATGTGCAGGGCACTGGCGTCCTTGGTCGCGCCATGTCGTCGCAGGAGAAACTCCAGTTCCGCCGGGTGGGGAAACTTGGGCGCGCTGCCCAAACCACCGTGGACCATATCGAACATGCCCTTGAGCTGGGCAAGGGCAGCAGCCGTGGGGTCCCCGCCGCCAGATTCCAGCCTGCTCTGATCGGCGGCCGGCAAGCTGCGGTCCAAGGCTTCCAGGAGGGCCGTGTTCTGCTCTTTGATCTCCGGTTGGCTCTGCCCGTAGAACGCGGCCACCCGTCCCAGGAGGTCCTTGAACCCGGGGAGCCCGTAGCGCGGTTCTTTCGGAAAGTAGGTCCCGCCGAAGAAAGGTTTTTGGTCCGGCGTGAGAAACATGGTCAGGGGCCAGCCGCCGCTGCGCCGGGCGAGCATGGCATGGGCGGTCTGATAGATCTGGTCCAGGTCGGGCCGTTCCTCGCGATCGACTTTTATGTTCACGAAATGCTGATTCATCACCTGCGCCACCTCCGGGTCCTCGAAGGACTCGTGAGCCATCACGTGGCACCAGTGGCAGGCCGAGTAACCGATGGAAAGCAGGATCGGTTTGTCCTGCTCCCGCGCCAGGGCGAGCGCCTCCGGGCTCCAGGGGTGCCAGTCCACCGGATTGTCGGCGTGCTGCTGGAGGTAGGGACTGGTTTCCTGGGCGAGACGGTTGGACATGAGAAGGGCACTTCGGGGCAAAGCGGGATTCTAGCATTTACCCGAGTAAATCATTCGGATTTAACCCCCCAGTGAGGGCAGGCGAGGCAAAACCGATCTGGGGTCAGGCCACGTCGAACAGTGCCCGCCACCAGCGGCGCCGGCTTTCCGGAAGTGGCCCGAAGCGCTTGAGTTCCGTGGGCCGAACCAGGCTCATGGTCCATCCCGGTAACGGCGGATTCTTGCTCGAGCCGCAGGAGACGCCCAGATGGTTCGGGTCGAAGATCTTGATGAAGGTGGGCCGCTCCAGGTGGTCGGCGTAGACGATCCCGCAATAGGTTTCCCGGTGCTCGCGTCGCAGCAGCTCGTCCAACTGCTTGATGAACTCCCGCACTTCGCCGGCGCCCGCGGGCTGCGCCGGCGGCGCCTCGCCGATGGCGTAGAGGTACCAGCCCGCGCCGGGATCGACCACGGACCAGAGGCGCGCCAAGGCGTCCCATTTCATCACGCCGTGGAACAGGCCGCGGAATTCGCGCTCGAAATCGGAAAGCTTGTTATCCATCGCAAGGCCCAAACGCAGAGAGCGGGCATGATACTACACAGCGACGCTCTGTTATGATCCGGCAAGACGGCGATATCCCGAGTCTAATGAGCGGAAAATCCCTGGTTCGTTTTCTCTCTCTGGTGCTGGTGACGGCAGTTACCCCGGTGGCCGCCACATTCGCTGAGGAGCCTGGCGCCTCGGGCGGGGAAGAGGCGCGTCCGCTCCGCATGGCGGTCTCGGTGCGCATGATGCCCAGCGACGAGATCACGCGACAGTACGATATCGGCCGGCTGTCGAACGAAGAAAATCCCGAACGGCTCGATCGTCGCCCGCTTCCGGCGGAAGGCGTGGCGGGGGTGTTCGTGGGGCCTCTTGCCCTGTTCTCCGGTGTCCGGGAATCCACGGCCGCGGCCGTCGTGGTGGGGCCGCCCCACGGCTTTGAATTTCAGCGCCGCCTCGAGAGCGTTCGTGCAGCCCTGGTCGAGTTCGACTTTCCGCGCCTGGTGGCCGACGCTTTGCGGGAGCGGGCGCCTACCGCCCGCTACGAGGGCAAGCCCCCCGAGGGCATTTCCGTGGCCATCGCGTTCTACGGTTTGCGCACCCGCGAAGTGCGGCCCACCACCCTGGAAGTGGCGGACGACTATTGCCTGGTGGCGGTGGGCTCCGCCTTTGCCTTGGTCGAGGGCGGGGCGGGAGAAGAAACGAATTTCACCCTCGGCACCAACGTACTCAGCCCGGGCATGGAAACGCCCATCTGCGATTCGTTCCTGAACTATGCGGAACGCGGCGGATACCGCCTGGCGCAGGTGATGCAGCAGTCCGCGGCCAACCTCGCGGACTGGCTGGTCGCCAACGTGCTCGCGCGATAATCAGCTTCGGCGCAAATTTACTGCGAGTCGCCGTTTGTCCGTGACCAGTCCCGGCAGGGGCGCCGCCGGCGCTACTTTTCGACTTGGGCGACATTGCGCACCGCTCCCGTCGCGGCCGAGGTCGTGAGCGCCGCGTAGGCACGCAGCGCCTGCGTCACTACGCGGTCGCGGCTCCGGGGCTTCCAGGCCGCGGTTCCCTTAGAGTCCATGGCCTTGCGCCGATTTTCCAGTTCCGATTCGGGAATCGCGAGATGGATACGGCGCGCCGGGATGTCAATCTCGATAACATCCCCGTGCTCCACCAGTCCGATGGCACCCCCCTCCGCCGCTTCGGGCGACACGTGGCCGATGCAGAGCCCCGATGAGCCCCCCGAGAAGCGGCCGTCGGTCACCAGCGCGCAAACTTTCCCCAGCCCCTTGGACTTGAGGTAGCTGGTGGGATAGAGCATCTCCTGCATTCCCGGGCCGCCTTTCGGTCCCTCATAGCGCACGATGACCACGTCACCGGGCTTCACGGCACCGCCGAGAATGCCGTCCACGGCCTCTTCCTGACTCTCGAAAATGCGGGCCCTGCCGTGGAACTTGAGAATGTCCGGATCCACGCCCGCGGTTTTCACAATGCAGCCGTCGAGGGCGATGTTGCCGTACAGCACGGCGAGACCGCCGTCCTGGCTGTAGGCGTGAGCCTTCTCCCGGATGCAGCCGTTTTCGCGGTCGGTGTCGAGAGTGGGATAGCGTCGTCCCTGGCTGAAGGCCACGGTGGTCGGGATGCCGCCGGGTGCCGCGCGATAGAACTCCTGCACCTTGGTGTCTCCGGTTCGCAGCACGTCCCACTGCTCCAGCGCGAATCCCAGGGACTTGGCATGCACCATGGGCACCTCGCGGTGGATCAGCCCCCCGCGGTCCAGTTCTCCCAGGATGCCCATGATGCCACCGGCCCGGTGCACGTCCTCCATGTGGAACTGGTAGGTGGAGGGTGCCACCTTGCAGAGGTGCGGCACCTGCCGCGAGATGCGATCGATGTCCTTCATCGTGAACGGAACGCCCCCTTCCTGGGCGGCCGCCAGCAAATGCAGCACGGTGTTGGTGGAACCGCCCATGGCGACATCCAGGCTCATGGCGTTCTCGAAGGCCTTGAAGCTGGCGATGGAGCGCGGCAGCACCGAGGCATCGTCCTTTTCATACCAGGCCTTCGCCAGCGCCACCACCAGCCGGCCCGCTTCCCGGAACAGCCGCTCCCGGTCCTTGTGAGTGGCGAGCACCGAGCCGTTGCCCGGCAGGCCCAGGCCCAGGGCCTCCACCAGGCAGTTCATGGAGTTTGCCGTGAACATGCCGGAGCAGGAG
>DKBC01000200.1 GCA_002451065.1 Betaproteobacteria bacterium UBA6910 | reverse complement strand
ATGGACGACGCCGAGCAGCTCATGCCCCTCTACCTGCGATTCGTGCGTGGCGTCATCGATTCCGGCGACCTGCCGCTCAATGTTTCCCGGGAGATCCTGCAGCAGTCCCGGGACATCGAGACCATGCGCGCCGGCTCGGTGAAGAAAGTGCTCGGATTCCTCGAGGACCTGGCCACGAATGAACCCGAAAAGTACGCGACCTTCTGGACGCAGTTCGGGAGCGTGTTCAAGGAGGGCCCGGGAGAAGACCCGGGGAACCGGGAGCGAATCGCGAAGCTATGCCGCTTCGCCTCGACCCACCTGGATTCGGAGGCGCAGGTGGTGAGCCTGGCGGAGTATGTTTCGCGGATGAAGGAAGGCCAGGACGCGGTCTACTACGTGACCGCGGACAGCTTCGCCGCAGCGAGAAACTCCCCCCACCTTGAGATATTCCGCAAGAAGGGCATCGAGGTGCTGGTCCTTTACGAGCGGATTGACGAATGGTTGATAGCCCACCTCGGTGAGTTCGACGGCAAGCCGCTCAAGTCGGTGGCCAAGGGCGCGCTGGACCTGGGCGGCCTCGCCGACGAGGCCGAAAAGCAAAGTCAGGAGGCGGTGGAGGGGGAATTCCGTGACACGGTCGAAAGGCTGAAAAAGGTTCTCGGCGAACGGGTCAAGGACGTGCGGGTCACCCTGCGCCTCACGCACTCTCCTGCCTGCCTGGTGGCGGACGCCCACGACCTGGGCGGCCACCTGCAGCGGCTGCTGAAAGCGGCTGGGCAGAAGGTGCCTGTGTCGAAGCCGATCCTGGAAATCAACCCGAGCCATCCCCTGGTCGCGCGGCTGCGTAGCGAGGACGGCGGCTTCGAAGACTGGGCTGAACTGTTATTCGAGCAATCGGTGCTGGCCGAGGGCGGGCAGCTCGAAGATCCCGCAGCCTTTGTGCGCCGCGTGAACAGTCTGCTGGCCGCCCCGGACCGGCACTGACGCCTGGTCGGAGGCAGTTAGCCCAAAAGGGACACGGGACTTACTTCGCGCGTTTCCGCCCCGATGTCATCAGTTGGAGACCCCAACCCAGCAGAGCCACCGCCACCACGGTGAGCCCAAGTACCGGGACGCCTCGGGCGTCGAAGTACTGCGGAAGCCAGATCAGGACCGAGGCCAGGGCAAATAGCACGGCCGGGCCGAGGGTGAGAACAACGGAGGGGTTCCACGACAGTTTCTTGGTTTTCATCGGCATCTTTCTCGAAACAAGGATTGAATTAATGCACTGCAGCATAAATCTTCTCAAGGATTCTGTTAATCGTTTTTTCTTATTGTTTCAATAAATATTTGTTTTGAATTGCGCCATGATGCGCTGCGTGACGCCGGGGCGAAGGTAGCGACCGGCGGCTATATTAAAAGTGTGGAATTCCGCATGAATGGCTACGCCATGTTCGATTCGCCCCTGGAAATGTGCTTGGTTTGTGGAGACTGGGTGCTTCTGGACCAGACCCGGAAGGAATGCGCCCGCGAGCACCACTGCACGGTGGAACGTTGCCCTCTGGAACGTTTCTTCACGGGATTCGACTTCAGCCGCCCAATAGAAGAATTCGCCGCGCCCGTCCCGGCGGGAAAACTCCGCTCCGATTAGAAGGGCGAGAGGGTGCCCAGCACCCGGAAGCCGCCGTCGGCTACGGGCCGCACCACCACCATTTCTCCCTGGGCGGGCGATACTCCGGTCAGATCGCGAATGTTGAAATTGTGGGTCACCAGGATCAGGTTTCCGGAATGCGGCCTGCGCGCAAGGCGCTGACGCGCTTCCAAGTTCTTATCCGCCGTTTCGCGCTCGCGATCATTGAAGTTCGAATTGAGGGCGCTCCAGGTACGGGTGTCGCCGAAGGCGAGGCGCGCGGTATCGACGCATCGGCACCATTCGCTGCTCAGCACCTCGCCGACCGGAATGTTCCGGCGCCTGAACGCCTCCCCGATCGCTACTGCTTGCGAGCGACCCTGATCCGAGAGATTGCGCTGAGTGGCGCAGTCGTCGAGGCGAAATCCCGGGGGGTCGCCCACCCCTGGGACGGTGGCTGCATGGCGGATCAGGATCACGTGGCCGCCCTCGCGCAGCACATTCCAGAGTTCCTCGTTGGCGTGAACCGGGGCCCACCCCAGCACAAGCGCGATGAGCAGCGGCGGCCGCCATGCCGCCGCCGCCCGCAAGAACTTCTCATTGCAGGGTGCCAAGGCGTCCCGCGATGCCGGAGAGATACCAGATGTTTCCGCTTCCATCGACCGTCAGATCCTGGATGGCGACGCTTGCGTTCGGTACCGAGACCGGGACCGACACCCCATTGGCAGTGTTGAGTCTCAGAAAAGGGTTGGCGCCGGTCCCCGCCAACCACACCTCGCCGCGGGCGTCGAGAACAAAGGGCCGCGCCGCCTGAAGGGACACGCCGGGCAGTTGATAGTGACGGCCAAACTGGCCGGAGAGGGTGTCAACGCCCACCACGGCAGGCTGGGGGCCGCCAAGCAGCACCCACAGCGTCGAGCCGTCCCTGCCGATGGCGAGACCGAAAGGCTGGGATCCGGGACCCAGACTGATTTGCACGGGGGGTGTGCCCTGCGCTTCGAACTTGAACACACGATCCAGGTCCTGGGCAACCACCCAGACGTTACCGACCGAGTCGGCGGCCAAGGCCAGCGGCCGCCCCCCAACCGCCGTTTCCTCGGATTGACCCGTCACCGGGTCCAGGCGGCCGACGGCATTTTGCAGGGTGAACCAGACTGCGCCGCGGGAATCGATTGCCACCTGCTCCGCGTTGCCCCCGGACGGCAGGCGATATTCGCGCACCTGCCCCGAGGCGGGATCGAGCCGTCCAATGGCGCCGGCGCCCGCAAACCAGACCGCTCCCTGCCGATCCACCGCGATTCCCCTGGGTCGGGCGATGGAGCCCGACGGCCAGTCGGAAAACCGCTGGGCACGCGTGTCAAAACGCACAATGCGGTTCGGGTCGGAGAGGGAGACGTACACGCTTCCCTCCGGACCCGACGTCAAGTGCGCCTCCCCGGAGGTCATCGGCAGGGCCCATTCGGCGGCCTGGCGCGTTTCGGCCGGGCGCAAGTTCGCTGGCACCCCGGGAACCTGCATTGGACGCATCCCCGGAACGGGGGCCGGATATTGCATGCCCCGCCCCGAGGGAATGCCGCCGGGATACGGCATTCCCGGCGGGGGCGCGGGGAGACCCGCGGCGGGGGGCGGCATGGGTTGGGGCATGGGCGGAATCCCTGGCGGCATCCCAGGGACGGAGGGCGGATAGGGATTCTGGGCGGACACGTTTCCCATCAGGCAAAGCAAGCCGAGGACAGCCAGGGCCTTATATCGCTTGGGAGATCCGATCGTGGCGAGGGGGCTGGCGGCCAGGCGCCCGGGAGCCAATTCAGTTGAGGTGCGGTAATCCAAGGGTTACTTCCGTTCGTTCACGGCTTTAGGCGTCCACTGGCTTCGGAGCAGGTCCGTGGAATCGGTCGCTGACAGGGGCCGGGCATAGTAAAAGCCCTGGAACAAATCGCAATGGTTGGCGCGCAGGAATTCAAGCTGCTCCATCGTCTCCACCCCCTCCGCCACCACCCTCATGTCAAGGCTGTGGGCCATGGCGATCACCGCCCGTGCGATCGCCGCATCTTCCGGATTACTGATGATGTCCCGCACGAAGCTGCGGTCGATCTTCAGCTTGTCGATGGGGAAGCGCTTCAAGTAGCTCAGAGAGGAATAACCGGTGCCGAAGTCGTCGAGGGAAATGTTGACCCCGATGCTCTTAAGGTCCCGGAGTGTGCTCAGCACCTCGTCCACATTGTGCATCACCACGCTCTCGGTGAGTTCCAACTCCAGATGGCCGGGCACGAGGCCGGTCGCGCGCAACGCCCGCTCCACCATTTCGGTGAGATCTTTCTGGCGGAACTGGTTGGCGGACAGATTCACCGCGACCACGATGCCGGGGAATCCCATGTCCTGCCATTCGCGGCCCTGCTCACAGGCGCTGCGCAGGACCCACTCGCCCAAGGGGCGAATCAGCCCGGTTTCCTCGGTGACGGGTATGAAAACCGACGGAGAGACGACGCCGCGCTGGGGATGATGCCAGTGGGTCAGCACCTCCACGGCCGTGACCTGTCCGGAGAGCACCTCCACCAGGGGCTGGAAGTAGAGGCGGAACTCGTTGCGTTTCAGCGCCCGGCGCAGCCCGGAGACCAGACTGATGCGCTCCGTGAGCCGGGCATTCATTTCCGGCGTGTAGAATTGGTAGTTGTTGCGGCCGTGTTCCTTGGCGCGGTACATCGCCACGTCGGCATTCTTGAGCAGCGTCTCGGCATCCTGGCCGTCCCGGGGATAGATGCTGACGCCGATGCTGGCGCTCACGTAGAACTCCTTGCCCTTGATCACCACCGGCTCCACTACCGCGTCCATCACGCGCTGGGTGGTCGCCGTAACATTCTCTTCCCGCTCGGCGTCGGTCAGCACCACCACGAATTCGTCCCCTCCGATGCGGGCCACCGTATCCGCCTCGCGTACCGCAGCGGAGAGGCGCTCGGCGACCGATACCAGCAGGGAATCTCCAACCGCGTGGCCCAGGCTGTCATTGACCAGCTTGAAGTGGTCCAGATCCAGCAGCAGCACCGCCACGGTCTGGTTGCTGCGGTGGGCATGCAATATCGACTGGCGGATCCGGTCCGGCAGCAGATTGCGATTGGCGAGCCCGGTGAGGGCGTCGTGGTAGGCTTGATGTTCGAGTTCTTCCTGGTAGAGCTGGCGCTCAGTGACGTCGTTCAGGATGGTCACGAAATGAGTGGCCTCCCCCGCCTCGTTCGCGACCGGCGACATCGAAAGCTCCACCCAGAACATGGTGCCATCCTTGTGGTAGCTGCGGAGCACCGCGCGGCCCTCGCTCTTCTCCCGAAGGGCGCTGCGAATGCGCTCGAGGCCGGGCTGATCCCGGTCGGTGCGGATCAGAAATCGCGGGTTGCGTCCGATAACCTCCCGCGCGCTGTAGCCGGTCATCCGCTCAAAGGCGGGATTCACGTAAATGATGGGATTATTGGGGCGCTTCAGGTCGTTGATGAGGATGCCGTTGCTGCTGGACTCGATGACCCGGTCGCGCAGCCGCAGGAGATCCTCCGCCTGCTTGCGCGCCGCCGCCGCCCGGCGGCTCATGATTCCGAAGGTGACGTCGTCGGCGAGTTCCCGCAGCAGTTCCATCTCCCGGGCGTCGAATACCCGCGGGTCCGATGCGTAGATGGTGAGCGCTCCAATGGTATCGCCGCCATGGATCATGGGAATTGCGGCGCAGGCGCGCAAAGAGTGCGTCACCGCGGCATGCCGCCAGGGGGCGAGAGAAGGGTCCGAGGCGATGTCGCGGGAGATGGTGGGTTGGCCGGTGCGGATCGCCGTCCCGGTTGGTCCCAGACCCAAGGGATCCTGTCCCCAGGTCGCCGAGGTCAGATCGGGATGGGGGCGGCGATGAGCCGCCTGCATGGCGGGTCTCACGGTCTTTGCCGCGTCGTTTTCCGCCAGCCCGACCCACACCAGCTCGTAGCCGCCGAGGATCAGCATAGTCGAGCAGACGGAATCCAGAAGCTCGGTTTCATCCGAAGAATGCACCAGCGCCTGGCTGCACTCGGAGAGTACGCGCAAGGTCCGGTTAAGGCGATCTAGCGAAGTCTCGTGCTCCTTCTGCTGGGTTACGTCGTGGGCTACGCACAGTACGTGGGTAATGGCGCGGTTCTCGTCGAGCAGCGGGACGAAACTCATCTTGAGCTCGATCCGGCGGGCGCGACGGAACTCAAGCGTGCATTCGACGGATTGGGGAGTCCCGCTTTCAACGGCCCGCTTAAGCGCGGGCAGATAAGCCTCGGTGTGCTGCGAAGGAAACAGGTCCTCGTCCTTGTGCCCGACCACATCCTCCAATTCCAGGCCAGAAAGCGCCAGCATCTGTGCGTTGGCGAACCAGATGCTGCGGTCCGGACGGTAGATGGTGAACATGTCTGGGACATTATTCAACGCCGTGCGGAACAGGCGTTCGGCGTCAACCAGCGCCCGTTCGGTCTGCTTGCGTTCGGTGATGTCCTGCTTGATCGCCACGAAACGGGTGACGGTGCCGTCCCGGTCACGCATCGGAGACACGACCTCGTTAACCCAGAACAGCGCGCCGTCCTTGGTGCGATTCACAATCTCACCGCTCCAGGCTCGACCCTCTTTCAGGGCGCTCCACAGGGACGCGTAGACCTTGGGATCGTTGAGACCGGATTTGAGGATGCGGGGTGTCTGGCCGATCGTCTCCTCAGCTTGGTAGCCGGTCAGCTCGCTGAAGCCGGGATTCACGTATTGGATGATGCCCTGCGTATCCGTGATCATCACGGAGGTGCTGCTTTGCTCGACTGCGCCCGCGAGCCTGCGCAGATCCTCCTCGTCCTTGCGCCGCTGCGTGATGTCCGATGAAACCCCGTCCACCCGCAGGGGCTGACCGGCGCCGTCCCTCACCAACCAGGTCCGTTCCCGGATCCAGCGCGTCGCCCCATCTGAACGAAGAATGCGGAACTCCACGTCCGTGTTTCCTATCTGCTCCAGTTTGCGGTCGCGCTCTTCCACGGAAGCGAGGTCATCGGGATGGACGACGGCGCGCCGCAACTCGGGCTCCTCGTAGAAGCGCTGTGCCGGCAGCCCATAGACGGCTTCGGCCGCCGGGCTCATATAGGTGAAACGCAGTTCCGGCAGGCTCATCGACCAGATGGCATCCTCGAGAGAGGAAACGATCTTGTTAACCCGCCGCTCGCTGGCACGCAGGTCCCGGAACACGGTGGCGGTCTTCGCTTCGGCACGAATCCGCTTCCCGGACTCGCTCCACGCCCATTTGGCGAGCAGGGCACTCGTCAACAGCCCCATCACCAGCACGATCCAGCGCAGCCCCGACGCCGCCGCCGGGAATTCGGAGAGGCTGAGGAACACCATGCGCCACTCGCGACCGCCAAAATCGAACGCCCGCTCGGTCTGGAAGCGTGCTTCCGTTCCGCTACTGCTCCCGCCGCCGAGTCGGAGAATCAACGACTCCGGCGTGGACGCGCCCGGGTTTGCAGTCTTTGCGCCGCGGTCACGGATTTCGAGACCCATCGCATCCGGCAGCTTCTCCCGGGTGACGGACTGAGCCAGCTGCCCCAGGTGAACAAGGGAAAATACTATTCCGCTGATTGCCGCCCGACGCTCCTGGATCGTCTCGAGCGGCAACCCCGGCCGGTATACGGGCTTGATGAGCAACAGCCAGGGTTCAGCGCCGTCGCCAGGGGGGAGCCGGCCAGAGAGCGTCATATGCCCGAGATCCCGGGCGCGGGCTGCCGCCTCGAGTGCAGCCGGCTGCACCAGGAGATCGAACAGTGGCATCCCGGCTGTATCCGGCAGGGCAACCACGTCTTCGGCGAGGACATGATCCGGATGGGCTTCGAAGGCTTCGCCCGTCCCGTGGTGCGAAGGGCGGCCGCCATAGCGGGCGAAGCCCAGGGCGTTGGGAGGGAGGGAGTTTGCGGGAAAGCGGAGCAAGTCTCCGTAGCGCCGCAGCTGAGAGGCCGACACCCCGCCGTTGCCTCTTGCCAAATCCTGGAGTCCGTCAACGGCTTCCGCCTGGTGGGCGAACGCGCTGACGAGGGCGCCCATTAAGTTCTGGGCACGACGCTCGAATTGCAGCCGCGACTCCCGTTCCGCCAGGCTGCTGGCGAAAAGCCAGCCGAGAACGGATGCAACGGCTCCCGCCGCGAGGACCGCCCAGGCGAGCGGCGAACGCCGATAAGCGGTGGCGATTCGATGGGTGGCGCCGTCGGTCATGGGGGGGGTGCGCGGAACGCCCGTAAAAGGGGGCGAAGGGCGCACTGCGGTACGCGGTCCCGGGATAACGCTTTCGCGGATTTCCTGCTCCCCCGGGAATTCATCCGTGGACCCAAGCGAGGACCGGCGAATCGGCCTAGCGTCCGCGCCAGACCGGCGGACGCTTCTGCATGAAGGCGTCAATGCCTTCCGCGGCGTCCTCGGCCATCATGTTGCAGGTCATGGTTTCGCTGGCGAGGGCGTAGGCCCGCTCGAGGCCCTGTTCCAGCTGGCGATAAAAGACGCGCTTTCCGGCAGCCACCGCCACCGGCGTCTTGGCTTTGATCTTGCTGGCGAGCTCGAGAACCGTGGTGTCGAGTTGATCGGCCGGAACCACGCGGTTCACCAGGCCCCAGTCCAGCGCGGTCCGGGCGTCGATGAAATCCCCCGTCAGCAGCATTTCCATGGCGCGCTTGCGGGATAGGTTACGGGAAAGGGGAACCCCCGGCGTGGCGCAAAACAGACCGACGTTGATGCCGGAGGTGGCAAACCTGGCATTCTCGGAAGCGACCGCCAAGTCGCACTGGGCCACCAACTGGCAGCCGGCGGCGGTGGCGATGCCGTGGACCCTGGCGATGACGGGTTGCGGAATCTGGGTGAGCGTCATCATCACACGGCTGCACTGCTCGAACAGGCCCTGGATGAAATCCCGGTTCTGGTTGGAGCGCATCTCCTTGAGATCGTGGCCCGGGCAAAACGCTTTCCCGGCGCCGGCAAGGATCACGATCCGTACCGAGTCATCGCTCTGGATGCGCTCTAGCTCCGCCTGTAACGCGGCCAGCAGATCGCCGCTCAGGGCGTTGAACTGCAGGGGACGATTGAGGGTGAGGGTGGTAATGCCGTCCGCGTCTTCACGCAATAACACCGGACCGGCGGTAGCAACCGCAGCCGTGGCCGTACTCATGGTGGGTGCGCTCCTCCCGATAATGTTGCCCCAGAGGGGGCTGTGTTTGGAGGATTATAGGCCTGGCGCCCAGAAATCGCTATGCGAAATATAGACTTGTCGACAGGCTGCCGTCAGGTTTGGAGTCCGCTGCGGTGGGCTTCGTTGATTGCCTTGAGCAGAGCCTTGAGCGGCACTTCATCGCCAAGGCCTTGAATCAGGGGGGCGAAGGGCAGATCCATGCCGGCCACGGCGCGATATCGCCCTTCGGCCATGTCCGCGTAGAGGTCGCGCAGGACCCCGTCCAGGCGTTCCAGCACGTCCCGGTAACGCTCCCAATCGTCTTCCGGGTCTGAGTCCTCCACTGTAACCTTCATCTCATCGATTTCGTAGATGGCCTCGTGCACCAGGTCGATCAATTCGTCCAGGGACTGCGGGTGCATGGAAACTCCCAAAAATGAAATGGGCGGCTCGTGGCCGCCCCCTACATTGTAACCGCCTAAAGTGGCTACTTCTTGCCGCCCTTGGCCGCAATTTCTTCCAGTTTGCCGGGGGCAATAATGTGGCCGTCCAGCCCCGCTTCCTTGTGCGTCCCACCGTAAGCCACGGTCATCAGTTGGCTGTAGTAGGTCACCGGCATTGCGAACTTGGTTCCCTGCTTCTTGTTGATCTCGGACTGGTAGACCTCGACGTTGGCCTGGCACAGGGGGCAGGGGGTCACGATCAGATCGGCGCCGTGGTCATAGGCAGACTCCACGATGTCTCGGATCTGCTTCTGGCTCTTGTCCGGCTCGGAAAACGCCAGCGCGCCGCCGCAGCAGGTCACCTTCTGCTCATACTTGGGCAGGGACTCCGCGCCCAGCGTCTCCACCAGCTTGTCCAGGTACATGGGGTTCTCGAACGACTCGCCGGCGATGCCGAAGGGCCGGTTGGTCTGGCAGCCCACGTAACCGGCGATTTTGAGGCCCTCCAGGGGGTTTGACACCGGCTTGGCCAGTTCCTCGTAGCCCAAGTCATCAATCAGGACTTCCACCATGTGGCGCGCCTGGACCTGCCCCCTGTAGGTAAGGCCGGCGGCTGCCAGCGCCTCGTTGGTCTCCTTCATCAGCTCGGCGCTGGCATCCAGCCGCTCGATGGTCTCGCGGGAGGCGAGCCAGCACGCGGCGCAGGTGGCCACGACATCCTGCCCGGGTAGGTGCTGCTCCGCCAGGGCGAAGTTGCGCGCGGAGATGGCAAGACGCGGGAGTTCGCCGCCCTCGCCATACCCGACCGAGGCGCCACAGCAGTTCCAGTCAGGAATCTCGGTCATCTTGATGTCGAGCTTCTCGCACATGGAATTGACCGACACCAGGTAATTGGAGGCGGACGCCTTGAGCTGCGAGGAGCAGCCCGGATAGAACGCGTATTCCTTTTTGGCCATCGGTCTCTCCTACTTCACGAAGCCTTTCTTGCGGTCCTCGATTTCCTTGGCCTTGGCCACCATGGCGTGAAAGCCCTTGAGGTCCTTGAGCCCATGACCGCCCGCCAGCTCCATGGGATTCAGGCGCTTGGCCTTGAGCATGCCGAGCCCGACGTCCTTCATGGCCATGGCCTCCTTGATGCCGGCCCCGATGCCGTTGCGGAAGTAGTGGCCAATGGTGAGTTTCATCTCATTCACCCGGCCCTTTTTCATCATGTTGTCCCAGAACAGCTTGGCGAACTCCCGGGTCGGCTGGCCCTTGGGGGCGATGCCCAGCCGGTGGGCGTAATTGGCGAGCCCGTGCATGATGTGGGTGATGGGAAGCTTGCGCGGGCAGCGCACGATGCAGTTGTAGCAGGAGGTGCACATCCACATGGAGTCCGAGGCGAGCACCTCGTCGCGCTTGCCGGCACGGATCATCATGAAGATCTCCTGGGGCGGATGTTCCCAGTGGGGGCCAAAGGGGCAGGAGCCCGAGCACACCCCGCACTGCATGCACATCTTGACCCAGTGGCCCTCCTCGACGTTTTCCTCCACTTCCTTGAGGAAGTTGTTGCGGTAGCGCTCGACGGCCTGGGTGTTCAGATCGCTCATCAGGTGTCCTCCATCAGGCGAAGCCCTTGAGCGGGCTCAGGCCGATCTCGTTGATCTTCGCCGCGTAGTTGTTGATGAGCTGCGGCACGCGTTCGATGTCGGTGATCGCCACCTCGTAGGTGGCGACCCGCTCGGTCTCCAGGGCCAGCTGCTTGAGCGTGTCGTCGATCTTGCTCATGCGGTAGTTGGCAAGCTCGGAGCCTTTCACGAAATGGCACTGGTACTCGTCCCCGTGCTTGCAGCCCATGAGCATCACCCCGTCGTAGCCCGAGTTCAGGGCGTCGGTGATCCAGATGGTGTTCACGGAACCCAGGCAGCGCACCGGGATCACCCGCACGAAAGCGCTGTACTGGATGCGGTTCATCCCCGCCATGTCCAGCGCCGGGTAGGCGTCGTTCTCGCAGGCAAGCAGCAGGATGCGCGGCTTCTCTGAAAATTCGTCCGGCATGTCCACCGCCTTGATTTGGGATCCCACCGTGTCCACGGAGTAGTTCTCGAAGGAAATCACGCGTACCGGACAGGCGCCCATGCAGGTGCCGCAGCGCCGGCAACGGGACTCGTTGAAGAGGGGATAGCGCTGCTCGTCCTCGTCGATGGCCCCGAACGGGCATTCCACCGTGCAGCGCTTGCACTGGGTGCAGCCGTCGCGACGGAAGCTCGGGAACGAAAGGTCGCCCGATCGCGGGTGCGCGGCGCGGCCGAGCTCGGCGTTTTCCACGGCCTGGATGGCCTTCAACGTGGCGCCGGTGGCGTCCTCCACCGCCTGCGCCATGTCCATGGGCCGGCGCACAGGTCCCGCCGCGTATATGCCCGTGCGGCGGGTCTCGTAGGGGAAGCAGATGAAGTGGGAATCGGTGAAGCCGTGGCGCAATTGGGGCAGGTCCCGGCCTTGGCGGTAGTCGAGATTGAGGATCGAGACCGGCTTCACCTCCATCTTGGCGGCCTCCTCCTCCGGAATGTCGACGTTAACCCCCGAATTGGGCACTTGGCCCGTGGCCAGGACCACCAGGTCAGCCTGAATCGCCGCGTCCTTGTCGTTCAGGATCAGATCGTGGAACTTCACCGTGCACCCCTTGCTTCCGGGCTCCACCCCGGTCACCTTGCCCTTGGTGAAGGTGACGCCCTTCTCCTGGCCGCTGCGGTAGAAATCCTCGCCGGAGCCGGGCACCCGCAGGTCGGTGTAGATCACTACGGTGTCCACCGCCGGGTTGACGTCCTTGAAATACATGGCCTGCTTGATGCTGGTGGAGCAGCAGAACCCGGAGCAGTAGGGCAGGTGCCGACCCGTGTCGTCTCGCTGGCCGGCGCACTGCACGAACGCCACGGTGCGGATTTCGCCGCCGTCGGACGGGCGGCGTATGGGTTGTCCCCGGGCTGCCGCTTCCACCGCGAGCTTTTCCAGGCCCGCCTGGTCCACCACGTCCGGGGACTTGCCACCGCCCAGCTCCGGCAGCTCCGCGATGTCGTAGGTGCCGAAACCCGACGCCTGCACGATGGCACCCACCTCTTCCATCGCCACGGATCCGGATTCCACTGCGATTTCCGCCGCGAATCGCCCGGGCGCCCCGGTGGTCTTGGCGAGCGTGGCATTAAGGTAGACCTTTATGTTCGGGTCGGCGCCGATCCTGTCGATCATATCCGTCACGCCGGTTTCCACCGGGTCCTTGAGCGGCTCCTGGAATGGAATGCGTTTCCATAGCCTGGCGCCCCAGCCCCCGAGGCTGCCGGACTTCTCCACCAGCACCACCTGGTAGCCGGTGTTGGATGCCTCGATGGCGGCCGTCATGCCGGATACGCCGCCCCCCACCACCAGCAATCGCTTGTTGTGCCCGGTCTCGGTATTGCCCGCCGGCAGCTTCATCCGCTTCACTTCGGCGCAGGCCATGCGCACGTAGTCGTCGGCCATTTCCTGCGTCCCTTCCCGCGCCTCGTCGGTGTCCGGCTGTGACCAGATCACGCCCTCGCGCAGGTTGGCGCGCGCCATGGCAACGGTCGGGAACCAGAAAGCCTCGGCCTTGGCCCGGCGGGAGCAGGCCGCTATCGCGACATGGGTCACCGCCTCCTTCTCGATGTCGTCGCGGATCATCTGGACGCCCGCGGCGGAGCACAGGAAATCGTGCTCCCGCACCAGGTTCGCCTTGCCTTCCTTCTGGGCGACCTTCGAGAGCTGTGCCGCGTCGAGACGCTCGCCGAGGCCGCAGCCCTTGCAGATATACGCCGCCGTCTTCATCTCACTCATGACCTATGCCTCCGACCCGGGTGTGCCAAGGGAGCCGACGACCTGTCGGCTTTCGGCGGCACCGCCTTGCCCGCATCCCAGGGCACTGGGGATCCTGCTGGGTAGCTCATGCCGTCCCCTCCGCCCGGGCAACCTTGTTGACCACCTGGATCGCCCGCAGTGCCGCCGCAGTGGCGTTCTGAACCGAGCGATTCACGTCCAAGGCGCTGGTGGCGCAGCCCGCGCCGAAAATCGCGCCGTCTCCCGCCGCCGCCTCCAGGAAACCGCTGGAATCCCCGATGACCTCCGCCGGCACATCGCCAGCCGGCACGCTGGGCGCCATGCCGATGGCGAGGACCACCAGGTCATGCTCGTTGGCATAGCGGTGATACCCCTCTGTGTCGACGCCATGCAGGATCGGATGGCCGGTCTGGGCGTCCTCGGCGATGCGCGCCACCTTAGACTTGATGAACTTTACCGTCGGGTCCTTCTGCACCTTCTGGTAGAAATCCTCGAAGCGGTCGATGGCCCGGATGTCGATGTAATAGATCGTGGAGCGCCCCTCGTCGCCGTGGGCCTCGCGCACGTAATGGGTCTGCTTCAGGGATGCCATGCAGCAGATGCGGGAACAGTGGCGGAGGTGGTTCTCGTCCCTGGAACCCGCGCACTGGATGAAAGCCACGTTCCTCGCTTCCTTGCCGTCGGAGGGGCGAAGCAGTTTTCCGCCGGTGGGGCCATGGGGATCCGCCAGCCGCTCGAATTCCACGCTGGTGATCACGTTGGGGAAGCGGCCGTATCCATAGGGCTGGATCCTGGCCGCGTCATAGGGTTGCCAGCCCGTGGCCCAGATCACCGCGCCCGCCTTGAGTTGCAGGGTTTCCTCCGCCATCTCCAGGTCAATCGCGTCATATTTGCAGGCGGCCCGGGCCTTTTCCGCATCGGGCGTGCCGATCAGGGAGGGATCCAGCACATAGCGCTGCGGATAAGCCATGGCGTGGGGCAGATACGCGGCCCGGGTGGCGTTGAGGTGGTAGTTGAAGGGATTGGGGAACTCGGCCGACACCGCTTCGGCGCAGGCGCCGCAGGCCGTGCAGTTTTCGTTGACATAGCGCGGCGCGATTTTGACGGTCGCAGTGTAGTCGCCGCGCCGGCCCTCGATGGCGGTCACTTCCGCCATGGTGATGACGCGGACATTGCGGTTGCCCCGGATGCGGCGCAGATTGATCTCCAAGCCGCACACCGGGTGGCAGAGCTTCGGGAAATAGCGGTAGAGCAGGGCGGTGCGCCCGCCGAGGGTCGGGCTCTTCTCCACCAGGACCACCTGCTTGCCGCATTCGGCCGCCTCGAGCGCGGCGGTCATGCCGCTAATGCCGCCTCCGACAACCAGGATCGTTTCATTAGTTGCAACGACGTCCGCCATCCGTCCTCCCAGACTCTCGACGTTGTTGTCGAAGCACGAATCTTACCGTGAACGATTTCACGGCACCACAAGCGGGAGAGACGCGGCGGATTGAATGTTCTTATACACCAATCAAACCGACATACCCGACTGATACCGCGGGTTATGACCGGGGCAGATGGGTCAGCACCGCGGTTTTCGCTTCCTTCCTGATGAATTCTTCGAAAGCTTTGGCGACGGCCGAGAGCCGCTTGCCCGCGGCGTGCGCCATGCACCATTCGGCGCGCAGCGGAAACCCCTTCACATCGAGAATGGCGACGCCGGCGTCGCCGCCATCAAGCCCGAGGGCGTAGCGGGAGACGACGGCTACGCCGAGACCCCCCAGTACGGCCTGCTTGATGGCCTCGTTGCTGGCGAGTTCCATGCGGACTCGGGGTTGCAGCGTGTGCCGGTCAAAGATTCCGGCGAGGGCGCGCCGGGTCGCGGAGCCCGGCTCGCGCATTAGAAAATATTCCTCGGCAAGCGTCGGGAAAGGAATGTTGCGCCGTCCCACAAGGGCGTGGTCGGATCGCGCGATAACCACAAATTCATTGGGGAGAATCGGCTTCGCCACCAGATCCCCGGCGCCGGGCCGGCTGCCGAACAGGTAAAGATCGTCCAGGTTTGCCTGCAGGCGCTGCAGCAGGCCGTCCTCGTTGGTGACGTAAAGGGACACGTCGATTCCAGGATGGCGCTCGCAGAAGGCACCAAGCAGCCGCGGCGCGAAATACTTGGCGGCGCCTGCAACCGCCAGGCGCAGCCGTCCCGCCCGCAGGCCGCGCAGGTCCGAAAAACGCGCCTCCGCATCCGCCAGCCGCCGAAACATGTCGCGGCAAGCGGCGTGGAGCTCGCGGCCGGCCTCTGTGAGGTGAACCTTCTTTCCCACTTGCTCGAATAGGTCGAGTCCCACCGTTTCCGAGAGTTTCTTGATCTGAATCGAAACCGTGGGCTGCGCCATATACAGCTCTTCGGCGGCTCGGGTGAAGCTTCCCAGCCGGGCCACGGCGTCGAACACCGCGAGCTGGGAAAAGGTTCCCTGCCTGAAATAGCGCCTGAGCTTCGCGTTCGACATGGAGAGATCGTGAGGTGTTGGCTGGTCGCTGGAAATTCCGGCGGGCCGGCCGAGAGCCAGCCGCCGACTGGTGTCAGGCGCCCGGCACCGGGAGGATCGCGAACGCCATGGTTTCCAGGTCGCCCAGGGCATAGGTGGCGGGGGCGGCAAGTCCCGCCACGGTGCCCGGATTGACCAGCAGCGTCTGCCCGCCTTTCGCGTTGCGAACCCGCCGGATCTCGGCCCGGTGGCTGTGACCGCAGCACACCAGGTCCCAGTCTCCGGTGGCGGCCATGGCAGCACCGTAATCCGGGTAGTGCACGACGAACACCCGGCGCGCGCCGAGGGTGAGGCGGGCATCGTGCCCATGGTATTCGATGACACTTCCGTCTTCGCAGGCGAGCTTTGCCATGGCCACCGTGTCCCCGATATTGTTGCCGTGGATGACATGCACCGGCACGCCCAGCTTCTGCAGGCCGCGCAGCGTGTTGGGCCCGATCACGTCGCCGCAGTGGATCACGGCGGCCGCGCCCGCGTCACGGGCGGCTGAGACCGCAGCCGCCAGCAGGGGGCCGCGGTCATGGCTGTCGGAAACGACGCAGATCTTCACGGTGCGATCCGGGCGCGTTGAGCCGTATGCCCGTGGCCTCGATTCGGCGCGCCGATATCTGCCTCCCTTCGCCCACCCTCAAAACTGCGGTTTCTTCTTGGCCGACTTGAACCGCTTTACCCCGGAGATGATTTCGGCCTTGGCTTCCTCCGGTCCGACCCAGCCATCCACCTTTACCCATTTGCCCGGTTCCAGGTCCTTGTAGTGGGCGAAGAAGTGGGCGATCTGGGCCAGTTGTCCCTCCGGGATATCCCGCGGAGTCTCGATCTGCCGGTAGAAGCTGCACAGCTTGTCGATGGGCACGGCGAGCAGCTTGGTGTCCCCCCCCGCCTCGTCGGACATCTTGAGCATGCCCACAGGGCGGCAGCGGACCACGACGCCATGCACCAGCGGCATCGGCGACAGCACCAGCACGTCCACCGGATCCCCGTCATCCGAGAGAGTATGGGGGACGTAGCCATAATTGCAGGGATAGAACATGGCGGTGGACATGAAGCGGTCGACGAACATGGCGCCGGTGTCCTTGTCTATCTCGTACTTGATGGGTGCCGCATTCATCGGAATCTCGATGATGACGTTGAAGTCGTTGGGGATGTCACGTCCGGAATCGACGCGGTCGAGGTTCATGGATGCTCCCGGCGGGGTGGAAAGGCATATTATAGCGGGGCAGGGAGACCCGCTGCTGCACCTGAGCAGCCATGCGCATGATTGGAACCGTCCTTATCGCGATCGCGGTCGCCTATGCAGGGCTGACCGGGCTGCTCTACATCAACCAGGACCGGATGGTGTTCCTGCCGGAAATCGGTGGGCGGGAGTACGCCGGCACGCCGCAGCTCCTGGGATTGCCCTTCGAGGATGTGACGCTGCAAACCAGCGACGGCGAAAATCTGGCTGCCTGGTTCGTGCCGGCATCGCGGCCGCGGGGGACGGTGCTGTTCTGCCATGGCAATGCCGGAAACATTACCCATCGTCTTGACTTCCTGTTGATGTTCCATCGCATGGGCTACTCCACCTTGATCTTCGATTACCGCGGCTACGGTCAGAGCACCGGGCGTCCCTCGGAGAGCGGCACCTACCTGGATGCCCAGGCGGGCTGGAATTATCTGGTGGAATCGCGCGGCATCGCTCCTGGACGTATCGTGCTTTACGGGGAGTCCCTGGGTGGCGCGGTGGCCGCCAGACTTGCCGAGAAGGAACGTCCGGGAGCCGTGGTACTCGCCTCCGTTTTCACTTCGGTGCCCGACCTTGGCGCGGAAATCTATCCCTTCCTGCCGGTGCGTCTGCTGGCGCGGATTCGTTTCGACGCCAGGGACAGCCTGTCCCGGGTGAAAGCGCCGGTTCTCGTGGCCCATAGTCCCGAGGACGAGATCGTTCCTTTTTCCCACGGGCAGGCCCTGTACCGGGCGGCTGGCGGACCGAAGGCGATGCTGCGGCTCGCCGGCGGGCACAATGACGGGTTCATCTTCATGCGGGAAGCCTGGATCGTGGAGTTGGGCGCGTTCCTGGACGCGCACTTGGACGGTAACCGGCCCGCCGGTCCCGGGGGTGCACAAGTCGGGGAGGCCGCCCAATGACGGGGGGGCAATTTCCCGCGATCGGCATTGCGCTTGGGAGCGGTTCCGCCCGCGGCTGGGCCCACATCGGGGTCGTGCAGGCGCTGGCCGAGGCCGGCATTTCGGCCAGGGTGGTCTGCGGTACTTCGGTGGGCGCCCTGGTGGCGGCGGCCTATGCCGACGGAGACCTGGATCGGCTTGAGAAGTGGGTGCGAAGTCTTTCCTGGCAGAACGTCGCCGCGCTCCTGGATCTCACCGCGAGCAGCGGTCTGATCAAGGGCAACCGTCTGATGGACATGTTCCGGGAGCATTTCGTGGACGTGGACATCGGCCAACTCCCCGTCGCTTTCGGCGCGGTGGCCACGGACCTGTTCACGGGGCGGGAGGTTTGGCTGCGGGAGGGGAGGGTGGAGGACGCGGTGAGGGCGTCCATCGCGCTTCCGGGACTGTTCACGCCGGTGGAACGCGGCGACATGCTGCTGGTTGATGGCGGGCTGGTGAACCCGGTGCCGGTATCCCTGTGCCGCGCCATGGGAGCCGATCTGGTCATCGGCGTGGACCTCAACTCAGATCTGCTGGGGCGCCATCTTCGACGCCGGCACGGGCCATCGGGTGGGGCCATGGATGAGCGCGACACCGGTTGGATCGCGGCCAATCTCCTTTCACGATTGCCGGGGGCCGCACTGCTGGAATGGCCGGGAAAGGGCGCCCGCAAGGACCTGCCGTCCCTGCTCGACATCCTGGCTTCCAGCATCAACATCATGCAGGTGCGAATCACCCGGGCGCGCCTCGCGGGGGAGCCTGCAGACGTGCTGGTCACGCCCCACGTGGCTCACTTGGGGCTGATGGATTTTCACCGCGCCGACGCGGCGATCGCGGCCGGACGCCAGGCGGTGGGGCATGCCATGCCCCAGATCCGTCACCTGCTGGAGGGCCTGGCCTGACCAGACTCCCCGCAAATTGCGTAGAATGCGTGCTGTCGCGGATTGGATAACAGGGAGAAGAAGATTCTTTACCATATCAACGTGACCTTCGGCAGGGACCGGGATTACGAATTTCGGTTGCACGAATCGGACACTGCGGGCGTCGAGCGCGACGAAGCCCAGCGCTGGTTCGACGAGCAGTACGTCAGCCTGGGCTGCGAGCCCATCAACCCCATGGGAAAGGTGCTGCTCTCGGACAAGCTTCTGAGCGTGGCCCGGGCAGTTGGCGCGGAGGCCTTTTCCAAAGACACGGACTGGTTCAGGTCGTTTGCCCGCTACGCGGCGGTGCTGGTCGGCAAACCAAACGTCACCATCAACGTCCAGGATAATTCGGTCGGATTCTGACCCGGATCCCGGCCCTAGCGGGATGCTTGAGGAAAGCGCCTGGGATGCGGGCTTCGCGGAGCGGACCTCCATGTTCGAGCCCTTGGCGGCGGCTGCGGTGGAGCTCGGCGCCCTGCGCGACTGGCCGGACGTGGCTGATCTGAATTCGCTCCTCGATCCGAGTCTTTCCCGTCCTGTCAATGCCTCCGGGGTTCCGATTCGTTTCATCGAGTACCAGTCCGCGGAGCATGGGACGCCCTACGAGCTCGGAATATTCCGCACCGGTCGAATCCCCACACGCCCGCGCAACTGGCATGACCTGCTCAACGCGCTGGTGTGGGCGACCTTTCCCGGCGCGAAGGCCGCGTTGAACGCCCGCCATTGCACAGCGCGGGCGGTGCGGCCGACCGGCCGGAACCGCGGACCGGTTGAGGATGCTCTCACGGGATTCGACGAGAGCGGGGTGGCGGTGGCATGTGCCGACGCTAGTCTGGCGGCATTGCTTTTGGGCTTCCGGTGGAAGGAACTGTTCTGGTTCCGGCGCCGGGAGGTCATCGAGAACATGCGTTTCATGCTCTTCGGGCACGGGCTCTACGAGCAGGCCTTGCGGCCCTTCCGTGGGCTGACGGGCAAGGGGATCGTGATTCCTGTTCTTGACTCGTTCTTTCGGACTCCCCTCAAGCAGCAGGTGAACGAATTGGACGGAAAGCTGACCGCCTTCATCCGCGAACCGGGCAGCCTGGTGTCACCACGGCAACTCGCGCCGATTCCCCTCCTGGGAGTTCCCGGATGGTGGCCACCCAACGAGCGACCGGGGTTCTACGATGACGCCGGGTATTTTCGCCCGGGGCGAAGGGGCCGCCATCCGTGATCGGCCTGCTGCAGAGGGTGCGCCGGGCCAGCGTAACCGTGGGCGGAGAGGTTGTGGCGGCCATCGGGCAAGGGCTTTTGGTATTGGTGGGGGTGGAGCGGGGCGACGACGAGCGCGGGGCAGACCGCCTGCTGGAGCGACTGTTGGCGTTCCGGGTGTTTCCAGACGACATCGGCAAGATGAATCGCTCGGTGATCGACATTGATGGCGGGGTACTGTTGGTGCCTCAGTTCACGCTCCCCGCCGACACGCGCAAGGGCACGCGACCGAGCTTTACCCCGGCTGCATCCCCGGAGGAGGGCAGCCGACTTTTCCAATACCTGGTGGAAGAGGCCCGGGCCCGTTACGGCAACATTCGAACCGGACAGTTTGGCTCGGAGATGGAGGTGGAACTGGTGAATTTCGGGCCGGTGACCTTCTGGCTCCGGACCCCGCCGGGGAATAAATGAATTAACAAACGGATACTTACGCTCAGAGAGGGAAGCGGTAGGCGGGTCCATGGGAAACCGAACTGGAATTTTCGGTATCCTGAAAAAAGCTCACATTTTGATAGATTTCACTTGAATGTGGTCCGCTGATGGGTTGAAATGAGCAACGGGAGCAGGCTTAAAAGACGACCGAAGGCAACGGGCGTGAAATATCGGCGAAACGACTTTGACGTCACCAACGCGGTGAATACGACGGAACCAAGATCGGTGGCCCGCGAAGTTCGTCGGGTATTTCTCGATCTCTACGGCAGCGAAGAGTCCGCCAACCGGATTGACCAATTCTTTGCTGATGCCGGGAATTTGTACCGTGGCCGCTACCCCGGCTACTTGGCTTGTGACACGTGGTATCACGATCTGCAGCATGTGCTGGACGTGACGCTGGCCATGGCCCGGCTGATGGACGGCTACGAGCGGTCGTGGATCGGGGGGCGAACCGAACTTGGCGAGGACATGTTCCTTCTGGGGGTGGTCTGCGCCCTGCTGCACGATTCCGGATACCTGCGGCGCTACGGTGACCGGCGCCACGCCAACGGGGCCGAATACACGCTAACCCATATCTCGCGCGGCTCGCGCCTGATTCGCGAGTATCTTCCCGGGGTGGGAATGGCGGATTTCGCAGCGCCGGCAGCAAAGATCATCCACTATACCGGCTACGAAGTGCCGATCAGCCAGATTCGCGTCCAGGGTCCCCGGTTCCGGCTTCTGGGTTACATGCTCGGCACGGCGGACCTCATTGCCCAGATGTCGGACCGCTGCTACCTGGAGAAATGCCGNNGACCGGCTGTATCCGGAGTTCGTGCTCGGCGGTGTCGCGCGCCGCAGGCTGGACGATGGGAGCGAAATGGTTGTTTTTTCCTCCGCCAAGGACCTGGTCATGAAGACCCCGAACTTTTCGCGCGGTGCCCTGCATCGGCTGGATGCGGAATTTGGCGCCCAATACCGGTACGCGGAGGCGTGTTTCGGCGGCGACAATCCGTATCTCGAGGAACTCAACCGCAACGTCTCGTTCGCCAAGCTCATCGCGTCCAAGGGCGACGTGCGCCTGCTGCGGCGCCGGCCGCCCGGCAACGTCGCCTCCGATCTGTTTCCCCCCACCCTGAACTGACCCCGGGGCCGGGCGCTCGCCCGCTCAGGGAAGTAACCGCGGGTACGATATTTGCGATGCGGGTGCTGCTTTCTAACAGCGCGCGGGCGTCCGCCGCCCGCGCCAGCGGGAAGGTGGCGTAATTCGCCGGCCGCCGCAACCCTGATCAGGACTTCCCGGGTTGCGGGCGAGGGCACCGGCCGTTGGCAGGAAACCAGGACATCGGGAGAACCCGGCCGCGCGATCTCGATTGCGCGCATGAAGGCGGAAAGCGAGGCGCTCGTCGGGCGCGAGTTTAACGCGCTACCGGTGTCGGGCAGCCGCTTGGCCCCTGAAGCGCCCCGCGAGTTTCCCCGCCGAACCCCTGGCGGTCCTGAGGGCGTTGGCAAACAGCCGCAGTGTCCTGCGGGAGAGTCCAGCGACGGCATGGCGCCACCGAGGGCCGTTGGGTTGGCCGGGACCGACGCCCAGCATCAAGGCGGCGGCGGCCGCGAGATTCAGCACCGCGATGCCGGCGAAGGTGGTAAGGGTGTCATCGATTGGCATAAACGCTCCAGATCATGGCAACGCCTTGGTCTCCTTAAGCAAGCCCGGTGCCATGGCAATCTCCCCAGAAATCAATGGGGGTGACTGGACTTTCCTGCACCGGGACGGCGCATGAAGCGATGTGGTGCACCAATCTTGCGCCGAGCGGGTCGCGATTTAAGCTCGGAATACGCGGCGAACTACCAGCTTGCGCAGCTCTTCCAGGGCCAGCATTCCAGCCGCGAAAGGCAGCATCATCATCCAAACCTCGAGGCCGATGGGCGCCGTGCCCACTAGGGCGTTGCCCCAGGGCGTATAGACGATGGCGAGGACCAGGGCGATCTCGATGCCGACGCCGGTTAGCAGCAGGCGGTTGCCGGCCAATGGAAACGCAAACGCCGAATGCGCCGGGTGCCGGCACACGAACGCATTCACCACCTGCATCACGATGATGGCGCTGAGGCAGGCCGTCGTCGCTTGCAAATAAAGGGGATCGGTTCGGGCGAGCGCTTCGCCATAGTTCCAGCCGCCGCCTTGCAGCACGAAGAAAAACGCGGCCATGGCGGCGACCGCCTGCATGACGCCCAGGAACAGATAGGCCCGCGCCACCAACCGCCAGGTCAGCAGGCGCTCTCGGTGGGGCCGCGGCGCCTTGCGCATCTCTCCGGGGTCCGGCTTCTCCGCGCCGAGGGCGAGCGCCGGAACCATGTCGGTTCCGAGATCCACGGCCAGAATCTGGATCACGGTGAGTGGCAGCGGAATTCGGAACACCACGAAGGCGAGGTAAGGAACGATTTCGGGAATGTTAGATGTCAGAATGTAGGTCAGGAACTTGCGGATGTTCTGGAACACGGCGCGGCCCTCCTCGATGGCGTTCACGATGCTGGCAAAGTTGTCGTCCAGCAGGACCATATCCGCCGATTCCCGGGCCACGTCGGTGCCGGCCACGCCCATGGCGATGCCGATATCCGCGCGGCGCAGGGCCGGGGCGTCGTTCACCCCGTCGCCGGTCACCGCCACCACGTGCTTCTTCCGCCGCAGGGCGCTCACGATGAGCATCTTCTGATCCGCGGCGACCCGTGCAAAGATGATCTCGGGGGAATCCAGGGCAATCTGCAACTGGGTGCCGGAGAGCCGGCGCAACTCGTCGCCCGTGATCACCACCGGGTCGTGACTCCGGACCAGCCCTATTTCCCGGGCAACGGCTGCTGCGGTGTGGGGATGGTCGCCGGTCACCATGATGACCTTGATGCCGGCCTCCCGGCAGCGCCGGATCGCGTCCGGGACTTCAGGCCGCGGCGGGTCCTCCATTCCGGCGAGCCCGGTGAGGGTCAGTTCCTCTTCCCAGCGGCTCCGGTCCGCGCGGTCCGGAAGTGTTCGATAAGCGAAAGCCAGAATGCGCAGCCCCCGCTCCGCCATGGCTTCCTGGGCCTGCAGAAAGCGCTCGCGCCAGCCCGGGTCCAGGGCAACCGTGCCCTGCGCGGTGAGCACAGCGCTGCAACGATCCAGCACGAATTCCGGGGCACCCTTGCAATAGAGAATGCGTTTGCCCTCACCCTGGTGGATGGTGGACATTCGCTTGCGGTCCGCGTCGAACGGCACCTCGTCCACTCGCGGCAGCATCGCGGCCCGGTGTCCCAGAACGCTCCGGGCCATTTCCACCAGGGCGACTTCCATGGAATCGCCCAGCAGCCGCCGGACCCCGTTATCGGCCACCTCCCGCAACGTCTGGCAGTGCAGGGCCGCCTGGAAGAATGGGCCGTGGTCCGTTGTGCTTCCCGCGACCTCGGCCGCATCGCGCAGCCCATCCGGGAGGAACACCTGTTTCACGGTCATCCGGTTCTCGGTCAGGGTGCCGGTCTTGTCGGTGCAGATGACGGTGGCCGAGCCCAGAGTTTCCACTGCCGGGAGGTGCCGGACGAGGGCATTGCGCCTTGCCATGCGCTGGGTGGCCATGGCGAGGGAAAGGGTGACGGTAGGCAGCAGCCCTTCCGGCACGTTGGCCACGATGATCCCGATTGCGAAAATGAGACTTTCCCAGAACGGCAGGCCCAGAACCTGACCGATGGCGAAGAACGCAACGCCGAGCCCGGTCGCCAAGGTCGCAACCAGACGTGAAAGGCGTGCGATCTCCCGCTGCAGCGGCGACGGGCGTTCGCGCCCGGTCTGGGTCAGGTGGGCGATCTTGCCNNAACTCGGTGTGCATTCCGGTGGCGAAGACCAGTGCGCGGGCCTCTCCCGAGACCAGGGCGGTGCCCGCCAACAGCACGTTTTTTGCCCGCAGCAGGTCTTCGGCGTCGCTCGGGTCGGCGTGCCGCGCTTTGGGCAGCGACTCACCGGTCACGGTCGCGAGATTGACGCGCACGCTCACGGCCTCGATCACCCGGCAATCGGCGGGCACCTCGTTGCCCTCCGCCAGCAGGATCACGTCCCCGGGAACGATCGCTTCCGCGGGCACGCGCTCCGGGACCCCGTCGCGCAACGCGGTGACCTGGCGCGGCAGCAGCTGCCGCAGGGCGGCGAGGGCTTTCTCGGCCCGGTACTCCTGCCAGAAGGAAAACACTCCGTTCACCAGGATCACGCCGACAACGGCGAAGCCCAGGGTCGCCATTCCCTGGCCGGGGTCCCGCCACTCAGCGATGAATGCGAGAGCCGCCGCCAGCCACAGAATAAGGGCAAAAAAATGCGTGAACTCCCGGCCCAGGCGGAGCATTAAATGCTCGCGCCGCACCTCCTCGACACGGTTCGGACCATACTCCGCGCGGCGCCGCGCGGCTTCCGCCCCGGACAGCCCGTCCGGCGTGCTTTGCAGGCTGCCGATGGCCTGGGCGACCGAGAAGTGGTGGATTTTCACGATTCCATTCTGGCACAGGGGCAGGCATTGCCGAGCCTTGCTAGAATGCCTTGATGCCTAGGATGTTCGCGCTGGTGCCGGCCGCCGGGACCGGCTCCCGCATGGGTGAAAGCCCTCCCAAGCAATATCTGTCGCTCGCGGGCAGGCCGCTGCTGCAGCATGCCCTGGGCGGGCTGCTCGCCTCGCCGCGAATCGAAAAGGCGTTCGTGGTCCTTGCCGACGGCGACCGGGAATGGTCGCGATACGACTGGTCCATCTATGGGTCGCGGGTCGAGCCGCTGCGCTGCGGGGGCGCGACCCGGGCGCAGAGCGTCCGCAACGGGCTCGCCATGGCGCCCGGAATCGGCGAACAGGACTGGGTGCTGGTGCACGATGCAGCCCGCCCCTGCCTGCCGGCGGAGGCGTTGCGGCGACTGATTGAAACCCTGGGAAACGATCCGGTAGGAGGGCTGCTGGCCCTGCGGGTGGCCGACACCCTCAAGCGGGGCGACGCCGAGGACCGGGTTATCGAGACCGTCCCGCGCGCCGGCATCTGGCAGGCGCAGACGCCGCAGATGTTCCGGCGCGGGCGGTTGCTGCAAGCTTTGCAGTTGGCGGGCGCGGAGGTGACCGACGAGGCGGCGGCGGTGGAGGCGCTGGGGCTCAAGCCGCGCCTGGTGCCGGGAGATCCGCGCAACGTCAAGATCACCTTTCCCGAGGATCTGGCCGTGGCGGAGATGATCCTCGCCAGCATGGAGAGCACGGTATGAGAATCGGCCAGGGTTTTGACGTGCATCCCCTGGTTGAAGGCCGTCGTCTCGTGATCGGCGGCGTGGAGATTCCGTTTGCCAAGGGGCTGCACGGTCACTCCGACGCCGACGTGCTGCTGCACACCATCTGCGATGCCCTGCTGGGCGCCGCGGCCCTGGGGGACATCGGCGGGCATTTTTCCGACCGCGACCCGAAGTACAAGGATGCCGACAGCCGCGACCTGCTGCGGACCGTCGCGCGGCTGCTGCATGACGCCGGCTGGCAGGTGGTGAATATCGATGCCACGGTGATCGCCCAGGCGCCGCGCATCGCGCCCTACGCCGCCCAGATGGTCGCCAACATCGCCGCCGACCTCGGCGTCGCGAAGAACGTGGTCAACGTCAAGGGCAAGTCCAGCGAAGGGCTCGGCCATCTCGGGCGCGGCGAGGGCATCGCCGCCCACGCCGTGGCATTGATCAAGCCGCAGCGATGACGCGGCGGCCCGCTGCCGAGGCCGCCCGGGCCCCCGCCGGCGAATTCGCGGGTCAGGGCAAAACGGCGCGGGTGTTTTTCGCCCTCTGGCCCGATGCTGCGACCCGCGACCGTCTGGCCCGGGCCGCCGGGCTCCTGCACGCGGCATGCGGCGGGCGCATCCCCAAGCCGGAAAACATTCATCTCACCCTGGCGTTCCTGGGCCAGATCCCCCGCGCGCGCCTGGACGGGCTGCGGGCGGCCGCGGGTCGCGTCAACGGTCGGGCCCACGAACTGCCCGTGGAGCGCTTCGGTTGGTTCCGCCGCAATCATGTGGCGTGGGCGGGTCCCTTGAGAACCCCCGGCGCCCTGCTGAAGCTGGTGGATTCCCTGGAGCAGGCCCTGAAGCGGGATCGCTTTCCGTTTGACGTGCGCCCCTACGAGGCCCACGTGACCTTGCTGCGAAAGGCGAAGTGCCGCGAGGTGCCGATCCTGGACGCACCTTTCGATTGGCCGGTGCGCGAGTTCGTCCTGGTGGAGTCGGAATTGAACGAGGCGGGCTCGATCTACAGCATTATCGGACGCTGGCCCCTGGGCTGAAGGCGTCGGCCGGCACCGCGTAATTCAGGTCGCCGGCCGGGCTTTCCAGAAGGAAGCTCAGGATCCCCACCAGCTCGCCGTTCGCTGCGAACAAGCCCCCGCCGCTCCATCCTTTCTCGAAGCGCGCGGTCGTTTGCAGCAGGTTCTGGCCCTGGTGGCCTACGGTGCCCGAGAAACGGCCCTCGCTCAGCTCCACCTGGTATCCGCCGGGAATGGCCAGGGCGTAGAGTGCCGCGCCCGGTTCGAGGGTATCGGCGTTGCCAACCGGAACGGGTCGCGCCGGGAGTCCGGGCACCGACAGTTGGCACAGGTCGGCACCGGGTTCGGCCCCGGTAAGCTGGGCGGGGTAGGCCCGGCCCCCATGACGCACGCGTATCGAGGACACGCGGCCCAGCACATGGCAGGCCGTGAGTACCCGTTCCCCGGTCACCACCACGCCGCTTCCCACAGCGGTCGACTGCCCGGCAGAGGCTTCGACCGCGACCACCGAACCGGCGGCCGCGGCATAAACGCCACGCCCCTCCTCGGAAACAAAAAGGCCGGGTCCACACCCGGCCGTCAATGCCATCACAGAAAGCGCGTGCAGCCGGAACAATCCTCCGACGCGCACCGCGAGTTAGAGAAAGATGCAGCTTTCCAGGTGCCCCGCCAGTTCCCGGTCGGTAGCCTTGGTGTAGTCCTTTTCCAGCCGGTCGGTCACCAGGTGGCCGATATGCCCGTTCAAGTGCTTGTTAAGCAAGCCCATGAACGGCGGCGCTGCCACGAGGATCAGGCGCTGGTACTGGTTGCCGGTCCGCCCCTGGTCGAGTTCCCTCGCCAATTCCAGAGCGAACTGGTCGGCTTCGTGCTGCTTGGGCGTCGTCGGCGGGTTGTACGCTCCGCGCCCGTTTCCGTGGCCTTGGTTGTGACCGGGACGGTCACTTACCAGGTCGGCTGCCTTGCTACGGCTGGCAGCGTGATCGAACTCCTTGATCTTGTTGAGCCCTTTCTTCGGGCCGTTGTTCATGAACAGTTTGGCTGAGCTTGAATTTGCAACCAGAATCCATGTTGTCGACATGCTTGAGTTCTCCCAACAGACGAGGCAGGACCTCAATTTAATTCTAGGTTAGAGGGAAAGTCCGGGAGGACGATTTCAGCATACCATCCCGCCCAGTGCCTTGCCAGCAACCGCCGGCACGCCACGCGCAGGGTCAAGAGACGGGGAATGCTACCCGCGCTTCCAGCCCGCCCCCGTCCCGTCCCAGAAGCTCGAAACGGGCTCCGTGGGCGCGCACGATCCTCTCCACGATGGCGAGTCCCAGGCCGGTGCCCGGGGTGGTGCGCGCGTTATCCAGGCGGGCAAAGGGCTGCCGGACCCGGTCCCGTTCCGCCTCGGGGATGCCGGTCCCCCGGTCCAGCACCCGGAGCAGCGCGCGGCCGTCTTCCATCGCGGTTTCGATCTCCACCGGTTGGGCGCCGTGGCGCAGGGCGTTCTCGGCGAGGTTCGTCACCAGGCGCTTTATCGCCACCGGCCTGAGGGCCAGGGGCGGGATGATCCCCAGGCGCGTCGCGATCCGCGCGCCGTCCCGCGACAGTTCCTCTGCCGCCGAGCGCACGATGGCGTTGAGGTCCACGCCCTCGCGCGTCGCTTCACCTTCATCGGTGCGCACGTAAGCCAGGAACTGCTCAACGATGGCATCCATGGCCTCGATGTCCTTCACCATCTCGCCCGCGCTCTTGGGGTCGCAGTCCCGGGCCAGTTCCACGCCGAGCCGCAGTCGCGCCAGGGGCGTTCTCAGGTCATGGGAGATCCCGGCCAGCACCAGGGCGCGTTCGCGCTCCGCGCTGGCGAGGTCCGCCGACATCTGGTTGAACGCGCGCGCCACGGTGGCCACTTCCTGGGCCCCCGCTTCCGGGACCGGTGCCGGTGTCTCTCCGCGTCCCAGGGCGCGGGCGGCGGCCTCCAGGCTTCGCAGCGGCCGCCCCACCTGGCGGGCGATGAGCCACGCCCCCAGCAGGGATAGCAGCAGCACCAACGCCGCCCAGCCGATCCATTGAGTTGCGCGCGGGTGCTCGAGACGCTCCCGCGGCATCATCACCCAGAACTCGTCGTTGCCCACGAAGAAGCTCACCCAGAAGGCCTCGACGCCATCGCGCGCGGCGGCGAAACGGGTGTTTTGCCCGAGCTGCCCCCGCACTTCTTCGGTCATGGAGCGAACTTCGGGGCGGCCAAGGGGCAGCCCTTCCGTCGTTTCGCCCGGATCCGCCGGCAGGATGCGGATGCCTTCCTCTTCCGCCAGCTCCGCCAGCAGCGCCGGGCGGAATTCAGGGTCGGCGGCCAGCAGCGCGGCCCGCGTGAGGTTCACCACCGAAACCACCATCTGTGCCAGCTGCTGGGCGCGGGGTTTGCGCTCCGCGGCGCGGAACAGCTGGAAGCTTGCCGCCAGCGACACCAGGATCAGCAGCGTGATCAGTACGAAGGCGCGGACCGCGAGGGAGCGCGGCAGCATCATTTCGCCGGGCTGCCGTCGGGTACAAACACGTAGCCGAACCCCCACACCGTCTGGATGTAGCGCGGGTGGGACGCATCATCCTCGATCAGCCTCCGCAGCCGTGACACCTGTACGTCAATGCTGCGCTCGAACGCCTCCATCTCCCGCCCCCGCGCCCGCTCCATCAGCTGTTCCCGGGACAGCGGCCGGCGCGGGTTCTCCACGAAAGCCCTCAGCAGCGCGAACTCCCCGGTCGTAAGGTTGACGGGCGCGCCCTCACGGGTCAGGGTGCGCGCCGCGAGGTCCAGCTCGAACGGACCGAACCGCGCCCGCGCTTCCTCTGCCGAGGGCGCTCCGGGTGGCGCCGGGGGCGCCTTCCGCCGCAGCACCGCGTGGATGCGGGCCACGAGCTCCCGGGGATTGAAGGGCTTGGGCAGGTAATCGTCCGCGCCCATCTCCAGTCCGACGATGCGGTCCACCTCGTCGCCCTTGGCGGTGAGCATGATGATGGGCAGGTCATTGCGCGCGGCGCGCAGGCGCCGGCAGATGGAAAGACCGTCTTCCCCCGGCAGCATCAGGTCCAGGATCAAGGCGTCGAAGCGTTCGCGACCGAGGGCCTTGTCCATGGCGCCGGCATCGGGAACCGCCTGCACTCCGAAGCCCTGCTCGGAAAGATAGCGTTCCAGGAGGTCCCGCAGTCGCAGGTCGTCATCCACCACCAGGATCCGGGATTTGGGGCTCTGCATGGCTGCGTATCCTAGCGGTGTGGCCGGCCGCTGGCGAGAAGAGTGTAACAGTTTGTTTCGGCCGTTCCGTGCGCAACAACCCGTTACAAACCGGCCCCGGTCGGAAACGGGTTCGTTACAACGAATCCGTAGCATGGTCCACACTGCAATCACGGAGGCATTGGTTGCAGGGGTAGAACGGAAACGCCGAATACCTTAGACAAACGATCAACGACTCTTGGGAAAGGAGCAGCAATGAACAAGATGATGTCCACCCTACTGGCCGCCGCGATGGCGATATCGGCCCCCGCCCTGTCCCACGCGGAAAAACGCGACCCGGGCGTGAACCACCGTCAGCACCACCAGCAGCAACGCGTTCAGCAGGGCGTGAGGAGCGGGGAACTCACCCGGGCTGAGGCCCATCGGCTGCGCCACCAGCAGAGGTATATCCGGGCCGAAGAGCGGCGCTATAAGTCGGATGGCGTGCTCACCCGCGATGAGCGGAGGGACCTGCACCGGGATCTGAACCGGGCAAGCCGGGACATCTACAACCAGAAACACGACAACGAGAAGCGGATTGCAGCACAGCAGTGAACGGTCCGGGTTGCCCGGGCCATTTGAAGAAAGGAGATAGCCATGTTGAAGACCAAATTGGCACTTGCACTCGCCCTGGCGTTCGCCGGCGCGGTGGCGTTCGCCCATCCCTATGGGCCGGGTTACGGTCCACGCGGCATGGGTCACATGGGAGGGTACGGCCCGGGCGGTGATCATCCGTGCTGGAGCACCTCCGAAGGTGGCCAGGCCCAAACCTGGAAACAGCACCGCGAGGCCCGCTTTAATGCCATGGACACCGACAAGGACGGCAAACTGAGCCTGGAGGAATACCAGTCCGCGCCCCCGGCGGGCGCTTATGGCATGGGCCCCGGCGCGCGGCAAGGGGAAACCTTTGAACAGCACCGGGAGGCCCACTTCAAGGCGCTGGATGCCGACAAGGACGGGGCCCTGACAACGGAAGAGGTCCAGACCCATCCCGGCCTGTCCTACAACTTCGACGCCATGGACACCAACAAGGATGGCAAGCTGAGCCTGGAGGAATTCCAGAGCGGCCATCCCATGGGCGGTTATGGCATGGGCCGCGGCTGGCGGCAGGCGGTGCCCCCCAAGGAGTAAGCACCGGGGAGCGGGCGGTGGCGGGAGCTTTCCCGTCGCCGCCGCCTGCGGTAACGTGCGCGGCGTGGAGGACGCGTCATGAGGCTGGCGAACTTGGGGATCATTGCGGTGCTGGGGTGGGTGCTGGCGACGGCGACGCCCGCCTTCGCCCAGCCGGACGTGGAGCCGGGACCCGGCGTACTGTCGAGCGAGCAGATGGAGCGCCTGCGGTCGCTCCCCCCCATAGAGCGCCGCGCCGAGATGGATCGCCTGCGCCAGCAGTGGCGCGGGCTCTCGGCGGAGGACAGGGCCGCGAGGCGCGAGCAGATGCGCGGGCAATGGCAGCACATGTCGCCGGAACAGCGGCAGCAGATGCGCGAGGCCCTGCGCGAGTATCGGGACACCCTTCGCCCCGAGGGACCAATGGCCCGTCGCGAGCGCCTGCGGGAGCGCTGGCATCACATGAGTCCCGAAGAACGGGACCAGATGCACAGCCGCATGCGGGAGCGCTGGCAGAACCTTCCTCCCGAGGAGCGGGACGCCCGGCGACGGGAACTCCGGGAGCGCTGGGAGCGCATGACGCCCGAGGAGCGCCAGCAGATGCGCCGGGACATGGAAGAACCCATGGGTCCCGGCCACGGCATGGGCATGCACCGCGGCATGGGGCAGGGCGGCCCGCGCTGACGGGCTGAAGGGGGTCATCTCGGGCGGGGCGCAGCCCCGCTTTTTTGTTGGCGCCCGGCCCGGGCGCGCTCCCGAATTTCGGTGCTATGATGGCGCCCACGTCCGGGAACGAGACCCGCCCTGAAGGCAGTACGTTGCGCCGCCTGTGCCCGTGATCACCAGTCCCGTTGTTCCGCGGCTCCCCATTTCTGCCGGATGAGCATCTACGCCCTCAAGCCCCGTTTTCAGGACCTGCTGCGCCCCCTGGTGCGCCGCCTCGCGGCAGCAGGTGTCACCGCCAACCAGGTGACGCTGGTGGCGGCGGTGTTGTCGGTGGCCGTTGGCCTGCTGCTGGCGGCCCGTTCCGAGCAGTCTTCGTTGTTCCTGCTGCTGCCGCTGCTGCTGTTCGCGCGCATGGCGTTCAATGCCATCGACGGCATGCTGGCCCGGGAATTCGGGCAGAAATCGGCGCTGGGCGCTTATCTCAATGAGCTGTGCGACGTGGTGTCCGACGCGTTCCTTTATCTGCCCTTCGCCTTCCTGCCGCATTTCTCGCCGGCCTGGGTCGGCGCGGTGATCGTCCTCGCGGTCATCTCCGAGATGGCGGGGACGGTGGCGGTGATGACAGGCGCCAGTCGGCGCTACGACGGCCCCATGGGCAAGAGCGACCGCGCCTTCGTTTTCGGGGCGCTCGGGCTTGGCGTCGGCCTCGGCTTGGCCCCCGCCGGCTGGCTGGGGTGGATATTTCCGGCGCTGGCGCTTCTCATCTCCGTCACCATCGTCAACCGCGTGCGCAAGGGGTTGGCGGAACTGAAGCCGCGCTGACCGTGTTCGAGCCCACCGTCGCCGCGACCATTGTCGGACTCGCCAAGCTCCTCACGGGGGTGCAGGCGCGCTGGCTCGGCTGCCAGCCGGCGGGCGGGCCGCGCATCTACATTGCCAATCACACCAGCCACCTGGACTTCATCCTGGTGTGGGCCTCGCTGCCGCCCAACCTGCGCCCGAGCACCCGCCCCGTGGCTGCGGCCGACTACTGGGAGAAGGATGCGCTGCGCCGCTACCTGATCCATCGGGTTTTTCGCGGCGTGCTGGTGGAGCGCGGCGGGAGTTCCCCCCATGACGACCCCCTGGCGCCGATGGCCGAGGCCCTGGACTGGAACGATTCGCTGATTTTCTTTCCCGAGGGCACGCGCAACCTGGAACAGGAAATGCTCCCGTTCAAGAGCGGCATCTACCACCTGGCGCGGCGCCGGCCCGAAGCTGACATCATTCCCGTCTGGATCAGCAACCTGGCGCGGGTGCTGCCCAAGGACGAGGTGTTCCCGGTGCCGCTGCTGTGCTCACTGACGTTCGGCGCGCCCCTGCACGTGGAGGAGGGCGAGGAGAAAGTGGCGTTCCTGGAGCGGGCGCGCAACGCTGTCATCGAACTGGGGAAGCAATGACGGCGGAGCAGCAGACCTACGCCATCTTCGGCGGCATCGCGGCGGTCCTGTTGCTGGCCAGCGCCATCGGCTGGTTCCTGCAGCGACGCTATGGAGCGGGCTCTGCCGCCGACATGATCGCGAACCTCAACGCCCGCATCCGCGCCTGGTGGTGGATGGTGCTGGTGATGGGCGGCGCGCTGGCCCTGGGCCGGGGCGCCGTCATCGTGCTCTACGCCCTGCTCTCCATGTTCGCGCTGCGGGAGTTCATCACCCTCACCCCGACGCGCCGGGGCGACCACCTGGCCCTGTTCGCCAGTTTCTTTATTGTCACGCCGTTCCAGTACGTGCTGGTGGGCATGGAATGGTACGGTCTGTTCACCGTGTTCGTGCCGGTTTACGCCTACCTGTTCCTGCCGGTGGTGGCGGTGCTGCCGGGAGACACCCGGGATTTCATGGAGCGCACCGCCGAGACCCAGTGGGGGCTCATGATCACCGTTTACTGCGTCTCCCATGTGCCGGCGCTGCTCCTGCTCCAGATTCCGGGATACGAGGAGCGCAACGCGCTGCTCATGATCTTCCTCATCCTGGTGGTGCAATCCAGCGACGTGCTGCAATACGTCTGGGGCAAGCTCCTCGGCAAACGCAAGATTGCCCCCGAAGTGTCACCCTCCAAGACCGTGGAAGGGTTCGTGGGCGGTGTCGCCAGCGCCACTTTCCTGGGCGCCCTCCTGTGGTGGATCACGCCTTTCGGCTTCTGGGCCGCCGGCGCCATGGCCTTCGCCATCACCCTCATGGGGTTCCTGGGTGGTCTGGTCATGTCCGCCATCAAGCGCGACCGCGGCGTCAAGGACTGGGGCCACATGATCGAGGGCCACGGCGGCTTCCTGGACCGGCTGGACTCGGTGTGCTTCTCGGCGCCGGTGTTCTTCCACCTGACCCGCTACTTCTACGCCGGGTAGGCGGCGTGGTCCAGAAAGGCCGTACGGGCTGAGCCCCACAGTGGCGTCGGAAATCGATGTCGGCAGCAAACTGGGATCAGCGGGTGGAATAGGCCGAAAAAAAAGGAGCCGGTCAGGCTCCTTTCTTTATTAGTCGGCGCTTGGGCGGCTGTTACGCCAAGCGGCGGCGCGATAATTGCCTTCTCACGCCGGCCCGGCTATTTGTCCTGGAGTCCGTAGATGTAGGCCACCAGCGCAAGGATGCGCCCGCGCACGAACGACTCGGCGTCGTAGGCGCGGTAGAAATCCCGGTGATAATCGACCGCCTTCTGGTTATAGTCGTTGCCCCAGATGGGCATGTCCCTGTCGCCGTGGGCTTTCACCGCTGCCCTGCCGTCGATGACCTCGTAGACGCGGTTGAAGGGGAATGACCCATTGTTTCTCTTCGCCAGGGTCGAGATGTCGGGAACCTTCTGGGTTATCAGCCCCGCATATGGCCCGTTGCCCTTTCCCTGCAGCCCGTGGCATACGGCGCAGTTGCTTTCGAACTCCCTTTTCCCGAGGTCGCCGTCCGCCGCAAACGACGCGAACGATACTGCCATCAGTCCGGCCGCTGCAACGGCGGCGGCAGTGCGAATGTATCTCATTGATTCTTCCTCCTCTGTGGGTCGACGGTTCATTTTGCGATCCAGGCTCCCTGGGAGCCTCCCCTCGAAGATTAGCATACGATACGGAGATAATCCGCTACTGTCGCGCGCGGCCCCTCGGATTGCCGTGCCAGCGGCGCGGACACCTTGGCGGGAGGACCTGTCCATGCGAGCCCGGCCTTCTCGTCTTCACGCCAGCGTAACGCCGCCGCCGTGATCCGCGCCGTGGCGCCCAGCGCGGTCAGGGGGCGCTCGGGCTCCTGGCCGCGACGTGCGCGTTAAACACGAACGAATCACTAGGGTTCCCAGTATGAGCTCGGTGGGACAGCGTGTTGTTCGTGTGCGCGATTCGACTCGTGTATGGTGGCGGCTGGGTCGCGCCCGCGGTCTCTCGGGGGTTGTCCCGTGGAACAGCGACCCATGCCATTGGTTGGAGGTGCAGAATCGCTCTGGTACAAGCCTTTACCCTTGAGGCGGCGAAACGGCGCCGCGGGCCACGAACGGCGGGCGTCTTGTCTGGGCCGCGCTTGAATCCCGTCACACGCTTAATGCCATCGTGGGGAAACCTTGCGGCGGTTGCCCGGACTGCGTGGCTGGCTTTGGTGCTTGCGGCCGCGGCCTGCCCGGCAAACGTCCTGGCGGAGCGCCTGCTTTGTCCCGGCACCGATATTTCAGTCTCGCATTCCGATGCCGCGGACGCGGATTCCGCGTGCCAGGCTGCTGCGTATTCGATAGCGTTTCTCGAGTCTAACGGTTACACGCGGGGCGGCGGCTTCGAGATGCAGATTGTAGACCGGCTTCCACCCGAGAACATTCCCCACTCGCTGGGTTCGCTCGACCACCGGAATCGGCAGATCCGCGTTCTGAGCTTTGCGGAAGTGAGCCGGGGCCAGAAGAGCATCCTGGGCCTGCCCGCCGATCGGGAGCTTTACCGGAGCCTGATCGCGCACGAGGTAGCCCACCTCATTGCCCTCAGGAACTTTTCCTTCGACCGGCCAACGATGGTTGCTCAGGAGTACATTGCCGGGGTCACGCAGATCGCGACGCTGCCCCACGAGCTGCGACAGGTGATTCTCACCCTTTACCCGGGCGACGGATTCCGGAGCACCGCCGCCATCAACCTCACGCTGTTCCTGTTTGATCCGCATTTCTTCGCGGTGCAGGCGTATCGCCATTTTTCCAGGCCGGAAAACGGCGCAACCTTCCTGCGGGCCCTGCTGTTGGTGCGCGGCCTCGTGTCCGATTAGGCTAAGGCGACGCAGGGTCGGGGTGCGGTGCCATTCCCCCGCGGGCACCCCCAGCTCGACCGGCGGTCTCGACTCGCGCAGGCTGCGGGCTGCGTCGCGAGCTTGAAATCCAGATGCGGATGCATTAGAAACCAGGGATGTGCGGCAAAGGGCGGCGTTACCCGGGCGGCAGTTGTCGCCGGGCGTGACGGGAAGTCGATATGGCCAACCCCCTGCGGGTATTCGTGGCGTCCTCCTCCGAGCAGATTGGAGTGGCGAAGGACGTGGCTGCGGCGCTGAACTCGCCGCAGCTCGACGCCAAGGTCTGGGACGAGGAAACCTTCGACTTCAGCGCCTCCTACATCGAGTCCCTGGAAAAGGAGCTGGACCGGGCCGACTTCGCCGTCGTCATCCTGACCGGGGACGATTCGGGCAACGTGCGCAAGAAGAAGGTCAACCTGCCCCGGGACAACGTTATCTACGAGCTGGGCCTTTTTACCGGGCGTCTCGGGCGGGAGCGCTGCTATTTCTTCGTCGCCGGGGATTCGGGCACTCACATCGCATCCGACCTTTCCGGGGTCAAGCCCGTGGTCTTCGAGCGGGGCGGGAACGCGGGGACAGCGGGGATGCCCGCGCTGGCGACCCAGGCGGCCAGGGTCGCGGCCCAGATGAAGGCGCTGGGCCAGCGCTACAAGCCTTCGCGCGAGATGCGCGATAGCCAGGCGGCCCTCTGGCTGTTTTCCCGGCGCTTCTCGGGTCAGTGGTGGGAGCGCATGCGCGAGGGCGAAGAGGGCAAGTCGGCCCTGAGTTACGTGACCGTGACCGTGGACGAAGTGACCAACACGCCGCGCATGCAGGGCCTGGTCTTTGACGACACCGGGGCAGCGATGGCGGACTGGGAAACGGTGGTGACCGGGGTGGTGTTCGACGGGCCGCCGAAGATCCACTACCGATGGGAGGGCGAAACCGAGAAGCAGCATGGGCAAAAATATGGCGGAGGCGGCTATATCGAATTCGACAGCGACGAGTTGACCTCCGCGCGGGGCTATTATTACGACACCAACTTTGCCCAGCTCGCCGCCGGCGCCCACACCCGGGTCAAGCATTTCGGGCTGTACCGCTGCGCGTCATCGGATGTCGAGATCATGAAGCAGAGCTGGTCGGACGAGGCGGCGAAGCTGATCAAGGAAAGGCTGGCGGGCCTGCGGGGCCGGTAGCCGCCGGCGATGGCGCCGGCGCGGGAGAAGGCCCTGGCGCCCCCGGTTTCCGGTTTGGCACCGCGACGGGAAGCGCGGGGCCTGGTGCAAGTCGGTTACATACACAGGAGACAAGACGATGACGAAAATTCTGGATGAAGTGCTGGCTGCCAACGCGAAGTACGCCGCGGGTTTCGGCGACAAGGGCAAGCTCGGGCTGCCGCCGGCCCGCAGCTTCGCCATCCTCACCTGCATGGATGCCCGGCTCGACCCCGCAAAATATGCCGGCCTCGCCGAGGGCGACGCCCACGTCATCCGCAACGCGGGGGGACGCGCCAGCGACGACGCCATCCGCTCCCTGGTGATCTCCTACAAGCTCCTCGGGACGCGGGAGTGGTTCGTGATCCACCATACCAACTGCGGTATGGAGCTGTTCACCAACGACATCATGCGCGGCCTCCTCGCCGGCAGCCTCAAGACGGCCACCATCGACGACAAGGGCTGGCACGACTCGGGGCAGGGCCCCGGCTCCACGGAGGGTACCTATATCAACTGGATGCCCTTCACGGACAACGCCAAGAGCGTGGTGGAGGACGTCACCCGCATCCGCAACCATCCGCTGGTGCCAGGAGACATTCCCATTTACGGCTATATCTACGACGTCAAGACCGGAAAGCTGGTGGAAGTGCCGGAGGCGACGAAGGCGGGCAAGGCGCGATCGTGAGGTCAGGTCATCGGCGTGGTCGCGGGTGCCGGTGACACTTTGATTCGTGTAGATGGATCATCAGCCATGACATCGGAAGGCAGGATCGAAGTCGCCGAAGGGGACATCACCCGGCTGAAGGTGGATGCCATCGTCAACGCCGCCAACACCACCCTGCTGGGCGGGGGCGGGGTGGACGGCGCCATCCACCGCGCGGCGGGGCCGGAACTGCTGGCGGAATGCCGGACCCTGGGCGGCTGCGCCACCGGGGAGGCGAAGATCACCAAGGGTTACCGGCTGCCGGCGAAGCACGTGATCCACACGGTGGGGCCGGTGTGGCACGGCGGCGCCCACGGCGAGGACGAGTTGCTCGCCGGCTGCTATCGCAATTCCCTGGCGCTGGCCAAGAGCCACGGCCTCAAGACCATCGCGTTTCCTTCCATCTCCACCGGCGCCTACCGCTTTCCCCTGGAGCGGGCGGCGCGCATCGCGCTCACGGAGATCAGGGCCTTCCTGGAGGCCGAGCCCACGTTCGAGAAGGTGGTCTGCGTCTGCTTCGGGGACGAGGCGACGCGGGTTTATCGGGAGGCCCTCACGGAACTCGGTTAGTCCGGCGATTATTTGCGGCACGACCTTGCGGCCGAACCCCATGACATTATCCTTGGGGAGCGGGAAACGGTGTCGAGGGTCTACCTCAGCCACCGCTCCTCGAACGGAGCGGGAGTCGTGGGTTGCATGCGCGAGACGTTGGTGTCTGCTAGATCGCTGTATCGACGCTCAAGGCGGTCAGGGAGCCACGCGGCCGTTGTCGCGGCCCTCGCTGTGATGGTCCTGGGAGTGAGCGTCGCTCGGGGTGGGCAACCCGAAGCGGCCGGAACGTCCTTCCGCGATTGCGCGGAATGCCCCGAAATGGTGGTGGTCCCGGCGGGGACATTTTTCATGGGCTCTCCGGAAAGCGAGACGGGCCGCACTTCCGCCGAGGGACCCCAGCACGAGATGCGCATCCCTCGTCCGTTTGCCGTGGGCAAATACGAAGTGACCTTTGAAGAGTGGGACGCCTGCGCCGCCGCGGGCGGATGCGCCCGTCGCCCGGGGGACGAGGGCTGGGGCCGGTGGCGGCGACCGGTCATCAACGTGAGCTGGAACGATGCCCGGCAATACGTCGCGTGGCTCTCGACGAGGACCGGGAAGACCTACCGTCTGCTCTCGGAAGCGGAATGGGAGTACGCGGCCCGGGCCGGCGCGGCCACCGCCTATCCCTGGGGCGAGGAGGCTGGGACGAGTCGCGCGAACTTCGACGGGTCAGGGAGCGAATGGAGCGGCAAGGAGACCGCGCCGGTGGGAATCTTCCCGCCCAATGCCTTCGGCCTGTACGACATGACCGGCAACGTCTGGGAGTGGGTAGAGGACTGCCGCAACGAGAGCTACGCGGGCGCGCCGGACAACGGCTCGGCCTGGGAGTCGGGCGACTGCGATCTGCGCATGCTGCGCGGAGGTTCGTGGATTGACCCGCCGGGCAGCGCGCGCCTCGCCTTCCGCATTCGGAACCACCGGGATCACCGGAATCATTTCAACGGGTTCCGGGTCGCGAGGAATCTCTAGGATCGCGCTTCCTCGGAGGGCGTTCCGGAGCAAGCCTTGGCGCGGATGGCACCACAGGCCTTCCCGTATAATTCGGGCTTTGCGCCGCGCCAAGTCACCGCATGAAAATCCTCGCCCTCGAAACCTCCAGCGAATTCTGTTCCTGTGCGCTGCTTTGCGGCGAGGCGTTGCTCGCGCGGGAGGCGCTGGCGGTGCAGAAGCATTCGGAACTGCTGCTGCCCATGGTGGATGAACTGCTGGCGGAAGGCGGGTTCACGCTTCGCGACCTCAGCGCCATCGCCTTCGGCGCGGGGCCGGGCTCGTTCACCGGCCTGCGCATCGCCTGCGGCGTGGCCCAGGGCCTGGCGCTGGGGCTGGAACTCCCGGTGGTAGGGGTGGGCACGCTGGAGGCCCTGGCGGAGCAGGCGGGCGGGGAGCGGGTGATAGCGGCGCTGGACGCGCGCATGGGCGAGATCTACCACGGGGCTTACGAGCGGGACGCGGGGCGGTGGCGCGCGGTGCGGCAGCCGAGCCTGTGCCAGCCCCAGGACGCGCCCCAGGTGCCGGAAGCGAAATGGACGGGATGCGGGAGCGGCTTCGATGCTCACAACGAGCTGCTGCGGCAGCGTTACGACGGGCGGCTGGGGTCGGTGGTGCCCGGGCTGCATCCCCGGGCCCATGAGATCGCCCGCCTCGCGGCGCCGCGCCTCGCGGCGGGCGAGGGTGTTGACCCGGCGCAGGCGCAACCCCTCTACATCCGCAACAAGGTGGCCTTGAAGGCCCACGAGCGATGAGCGCGCAACTGGAAGCGGTGCCGGCGATACGGCGCATGCATTACCAGGATCTGGACCGGGTGGTGGCCATCGAGGACCGCATCTATCCGTTTCCCTGGACCCGGGGGAATTTCCGGGATTCCCTGAACGCGGGCTACGACTGCTGGGTGTACGAGGTGGAGCGGACCATGATCGGCTACGCCGTGCTCATGTTCGCGGTGGACGAGGCGCACCTGCTCAACCTGAGTATCGCCGCCGGCTGGCAGGGCAAGGGCTACGGGCGAGCGCTGCTGGACGCCATGATGCGGTCGGCCAAGGACCACGGCTGCGTGTTCATCTCCCTGGAGGTGCGGCCCTCCAACCCGGGCGCGATCCGCCTCTACCAGAAGGCGGGCTTCCGGGAGATCGCACTGCGCAAGGGCTACTATCCCGCGGACCGTGGGCGCGAGGACGCGCTGGTGATGGGACGAAATCTGTGAAGCCGACCCGGGAGGATGTCCTGAAGGAGCTCGGCCTGTGGCCGCTGTGGCGGCTGCGGGGCGCGGGGGCGGAGTCCGCGCGCGAGCCGATTGCGGAACCCGCAGCCGCTGTTGCGGGGACCGGGCAATTGCCGCCCATGGCATCGCGCGCGCCTGCCGGATCGGTGATCGAGACCGATCCCCGGCGCGCCGCCATCGCCGCCATGGACTGGGCGCAGTTGAAGGCCGCGGTGAAGGACTGCACCGACTGCCCGCTGCACAAGGGGCGCACCCAGAGCGTGTTCGGCGTGGGGGACGAGAACGCCGGCTGGCTGTTCGTGGGCGAGGGGCCGGGGGCGGAGGAGGACGCGCGGGGCGAGCCCTTCGTGGGGCAAGCGGGAAAGCTGCTGGACAACATGCTGGCGGCGATGGGGCTGAAGCGGGGCGAGGACGTTTACATTGGCAACATCGTGAAATGCCGCCCTCCCGGCAACCGCAACCCCGAGCCTTCCGAGGCCCATCAGTGCGAGCCCTACCTGCACCGGCAGATCGAACTGATCCGGCCGAAGCTGATCGTCGCCCTGGGCAAGGTGGCGGCGCTCAACCTGCTCAACACCGACGCCTCCATCGCCAGCCTGCGGGGAAAGGTGCACAGCTTTCGCGGCACGCCGCTGATCGTTACCTACCACCCGGCGTATCTGCTGCGCAACCTGGCGGACAAGGCCAAGGCCTGGCGGGACCTGGTGCTCGCCATGAACACCTTCCGGGACTTGTAGCGGCGCGCCCCGGCCCCCATCTAATGATTTGGGTTCAACCCTTCCGAAGGAGACGTCGATGAAGAAGCTGTTCTGGGCCCTGTTGCTGATCTTGCCGCTGTCGGGCTGCGGCTATAACGAGTTCCAGTCCCGGGACGAGCAAGTGAAGGCGGCCTGGTCGGAGGTGGTGAACCAGTACCAGCGGCGGGCCGACCTGATTCCCAACCTGGTGAACACGGTGAAGGGCTTCGCCGCCCAGGAGCAGCAGGTGCTGCTGGGCGTGACCGAGGCCCGGGCCAAGGTAGGCTCGATCCAGGCCACGCCGGAGCTCATCAACAACCCGGACGCGTTCAACCGCTTCCAGCAGGCCCAGGGCGAACTGAGCTCGGCGCTGTCGCGGCTGCTGGTGGTGGTGGAGCGCTACCCGGAGCTCAAGTCGGATCAGAACTTCCGGGACCTGCAGGCCCAGCTGGAAGGCACCGAGAACCGCATCACCGTGGCCCGCAATCGCTACATCAAGACCGTGCAGGAGTACAACACCCTGGCACGCCAGTTCCCAACCAACCTCACGGCCATGGTGTTCAGCTACCAGGTGAAGCCCAACTTCACGGTGGAGAACGAGAAGGCCATCTCCACCGCTCCCAAGGTGGACTTCGGAACGGCGCCCGCGCCCGCCAAGTGAGGGGCGAGCGGCACGGGATCGGGAGAGAAAGCTGACGCTGTCTTCCCGCGCGGCGGCGATCCTGCTCGCGGCGCTCGCGCTGCTGGCGCTGCCGGCGCGCGCGGAGGTGGCGGTGCCGCCGCTCTCCGCCCGCGTCACCGATCTCACGGGAACCCTCAGCGCCGGCGAGAAATCCTCCCTGGAGCAACGGCTGGCGGCCTTCGAGCAGCAGAAGGGCAGCCAGATCGCGGTGCTCATCGTCCCCACCACCGAGCCGGAGACCGTCGAGCAATACGGCATTCGCGTCGCCGAGGTTTGGAAGCTGGGGCGCAAGGGCGTGGACGACGGGGCGCTGCTGCTGGTGGCCAAGGACGACCGCCAACTGCGCATCGAGGTGGGCTACGGGCTGGAGGGCGTGCTGCCGGACGCCATCGCCAAGCGCATCATCGCAGAGGACATCGAGCCCCGTTTCCGGGCCGGGGATTTCGCGGGCGGCATCCAGGCCGGGGTGGGGCGCATGATGTCGGTGATCGAGGGCGAGCCGCTGCCCCCGCCCAGGCGCGGCGCGCGGCCCGATGAGGGCGCCGACTACGGGTCCCTGCTGGGGCTGGGCTTCGTGCTGGTATTCGTGGTGGGCGGTGTGCTGCGCGTCATGATGGGTCGGTTGCCCGCGGCCTCGGTGGTGGGCGGCATCGCCGGCGTGATCGCTTGGGTGGTCTTGTCGTCGCTGATCGGAGCCGCGGTGCTGGCCCTGATCGCGTTCGTGCTGACCCTCACCGGTGCGGCGGGGCGCGCCTGGAGCAGTCGCGGCGGCTGGTCCCGTGGCGGCTGGGGCGGCGGCGGTTTCGGAGGGGGCGGCTTCGGCGGAGGCGGCTGGTCGGGCGGCGGTGGCGGCTTCGGCGGCGGCGGCGCCAGCGGGAGGTGGTGACGTGGACTTCACGCGTATCCTGAGGCACCTGATGGCGACGCCCCGGTCGGCGGCGCGGGCGTTTCCGGAACAGTCCCTGCACGCCATCGAGGCTGCGGTGAAAGAAAGCGAGCTGACCCATAGCGGGGAGATCCGCTTTGCCGTGGAGCCAGCGCTGGAGATCGGCGCGCTGCTGAAAGGGCAAAGCGCCCGGGAGCGCGCCGTGCAAGTATTCTCTGCGTTGCGGGTATGGGACACCGAGCAGAACAACGGCGTGCTGATCTACCTGCTGCTGGC
>DKBC01000077.1 GCA_002451065.1 Betaproteobacteria bacterium UBA6910 | reverse complement strand
ATGTTCGAGCGCAACGACGACGTGCTCTACATTTGTTATGACAACGAGGCGTATATGAACACGGGGGTGCAACGCTCCAGCGCCACCCCGCCGGCCGCTCGCACCGCCACCACCATGCCGGTGGGGCCCCAGCCGGGCAACGTGTTCGGCCAGGGGAAGTTTCTGCCAGAAATCGCCATGGCCCACAACATCCCCTATGTGGCCACGGCGTCGGTGGCCTACCTGCGGGATCTGGAGGCCAAGGTGCACAAGGCCATGAGCATCCACGGCGCGCGTTACATCCACATTTTCGTGCCCTGCCCCCTGGGTTGGGGCGCCGCTTCCCACGACACCATCCGCCTCGCGCGGCTGGTGGTGGAGACCGGCCTGTTCCCGCTGTTCGAGGCCGAGCATGGCGAAGTGACGAGCGTCTACAACATCCGCAGGCGGGTGCCGGTGGAGGAGTACCTGAAACCCCAGCGCCGTTTCGCCCACCTGTTCGGCAAAAAGCCGGCGGTTGAGGTGATAGTCCGCATCCAGGGGCTCGCCGATCGCAACATCCGCAAGTACGGCCTGCTGGCCGCGGGAGCGTGACATGGAAAAGCCGTTCGCCATCACCCTCAACGTCGGCTCCTCCCTCGCCAACCGGACCGGCTCCTGGCGCACCGAGAAGCCGGTTTACCTCAACCGGCTGCCCCCCTGCAACAACGCCTGTCCCGCCGGCGAGGATATCCAGGGCTGGCTGTTCCACGCCGAGTCCGGGGACTACGAGCAGGCGTGGCGTCACCTGGTGCTGAACAATCCGCTGCCCGCCATCATGGGGCGGGTGTGCTATCACCCTTGCGAGTCGGCCTGCAACCGGGGCCAGCTCGATGAGCCGGTGGGAATCAACTCGGTGGAGCATTTTCTGGGCGACGAGGCCATCAAGCTCGGCTGGAGATTCGAAGCACCGTCCCGCGAGTCCGGGAAGCACGTGCTGGTGGTGGGGGCCGGGCCTTCCGGCCTCTCGGCCGCCTACCACCTGCGCCGCCTGGGCCACCGGGTCACCATCCATGAGGCGGGCCCCCTGCCCGGAGGCATGATGCGCTTCGGCATTCCCCAGTACCGGCTGCCCCGGAACGTGCTGGATGCCGAGGTGCAGCGCATCCTCGACATGGGCGTCACCCTGAAGCTCAACAGCAAGGTCAGCAACATCCTGGAGACCATGGAGGGCGGCAAGTTTGACGCCGCGTTTCTCGCCGTGGGCGCTCATATCGGCAAGCGCGCCTACATCCCCGCCGGCGACACCTCCAGGATCCTGGACGCCGTGTCCGTGCTGCGGGGGATGGAGGGCGAGGAAAAGCCCATGCTGGGGCGCCGGGTCGTGGTCTACGGCGGCGGCAACACCGCCATCGACGTGGCGCGCACCGCCAAGCGCCTTGGGGCCGAGGAGGCGATCATTGTCTACCGCCGCACCCGGGAGAAGATGCCCGCCCACGATTTCGAGGTGGAGGAGGCCCTGCAGGAAGGGGTCATGATGAAATGGCTCTCCACCATCAAGCAGGCGGACGGCGGCACCATCATGGTGGAGAAGATGAAGCTGGACGATTCCGGATTTCCCCAGCCCACCGGGGAGTTCGAGTCCCTTGAGGCCGATTCCGTGGTGCTGGCCCTGGGCCAGGACGTGGATCTGGGATTGTTGGGAGGCGTGCCCGGGCTCGAAATCCGGGACGGCTCGGTGCAGGTCGGCCGCAACATGATGACCGGCCACCCCGGGATTTTCGCCGGCGGCGACATGGTGCCCTCCGAACGCACGGTCACCGTGGCCGTGGGGCACGGCAAAAAGGCCGCGCGCAACATCGACGCCTGGCTGCGGGGGAAGACCTACGCCCCGCCGCCGAAGAGCGAACTGGCCAACTTCGACAAGCTCAACACCTGGTACTACACGGACGCCTCCAAGACCGTGCGGCCCATGCTGGACATCATCCGGCGCCAGTCTACCTTCGAGGAGGTTCAGGGCGGGCTCGACGAATCCAACGCCCTCTACGAGGCGCGCCGCTGTCTCTCCTGCGGCAACTGCTTCGAGTGCGACAACTGCTATGGCGTGTGCCCGGACAACGCGGTGATCAAGCTCGGTCCCGGGAAACGGTTCCAGTTCAATTACGACTACTGCAAGGGCTGCGGCATGTGCGTCGCCGAGTGCCCCTGCGGCGCCATCAAGATGGAACCCGAAAGCATCTAGACACTGGCCAGGAGGGTGGTGCCATGGGACTCGTCGTTTCACACCTCAAGGATCATATTGGAACGATTACCCTCAACAATCCCGCCAAGCGCAACGCCCTTGGGGAGGCCCTGGTCAAGGAATTGCTGGCCGCCCTGGATCATTTCGAGACGCGCAAGGCGCGGGTCGCAATTCTCCGGGCGGAATCCGGCGTCAAGGTCTGGTCCGCGGGGCATGACGTCGGCGAACTGCCGGTGGGGCGGCGCGATCCCCTGGGCTGGGACGATCCGCTCCGCTACCTGGTGCGGGAAATCGAAAACTTCCCGGCTCCGATCATTGCCATGATCGAGGGGGGCGTGTGGGGCGGCGCTTGCGAAACGGTGTTTGCCTGCGACCTGATCGTGGCCAGCCCCGACGCCACCTTCGCCGTCACGCCGGCCCGCCTGGGGGTGCCGTATAACGTGTCGGGGATGCTCACCTTCCTCAATGCCGCCAACCTGCGCATCGTCAAGGAGATGGCGTTCACCGCCCAGCCGGTGGGAGCGGAGCGGGCGGAGCGCCTGGGCCTGGTCAACCACGTGGTGCCGAACAGCGAGCTGGAGGATTTCACCTACTCCCTCGCCCATACCATCGCCGAAAACGCGCCGCTCAGCATTTCGGTGATGAAGGAACAGCTGCGCATCCTCGCCGGCGCCCATCCCATGAGCCCCCAGGGCTTCGAGCGGGTGCAGGGCTTGCGGCGCGTCGTCTACGACTCCGACGATTACCAGGAAGGCATTCGCGCCTTCAAGGAAAAGCGCAAGCCGCGTTTCAAGGGCGAATAGCTTCCGCCAGCCGCCGTCGCGGGTTCGGTCAGTCCCGTCCGGATGTCTGCCAGTGGCCGCCGACCACTGCGGCGTCTGTACCACGCGCCCTCGCACGCTATTTGGGCCACTGCCGCCTCCATGATCGGGGCAGCCTCCCAATGAATGCGCGGCCCTCATGCTGCGTTATACTAGATCCCGAAGGGAAGTTGCCAGAAATCAGTCAATTATGCCGCGCTCCTTGACGCCGAGCGGTCTCCGCGCAATCTTTTCCCGACATCGTAGACTGCCCAATTCTTCTGCCGCCAAATCGGCAACATGACCCAACGAAACGCTCAGAGCAAAATCGCCGCCGAGCTTGGCCATACTTGCCGAAATCACTTGGTGCTTCTCGATCTTCGCGGGCGGGACGCACCGGATTGGGATCGGATGGTGGACCTTGCCCGGGCGTTTTGCGAAGCCCCGATCGCGGATGACATGCTGGTACTCCTGGGGTCGGAAGTCGCTGACGCGCGGTTACGGGTCATCGGCGGTGACGGAAGGGAGGCAGATTTCTGCGGAAACGGCATGATCTACGTCGCCGCCAAGCTGGGTCATGAGCTAGGCCGAGATGAAGTGCTCATTGAAAGCCGCGGCGGCGTAAAGCGGGCCGTGAGACAGGACGCGGAGTGGAAAATCGAGGTCGGCGCGGTAAGCACCCTGTCCTCCGAGCTTCGCGATGTCCCGAGAGATCTGCTGGCAGGATGCCCGGTCAGGGCCTTGCTCAGGGCCGGCGAGCCGCACTTGGTGCTAGACACCCCCGATGAGCTGGGGAGCTTTCACGTTACCCGGCAGGAGTTCGAAGCCTACTGCGCCCCGCTGCGCAACGTCACCGGCATTGCGGGAGGCATCAACGTCACCGTCGTGTTCAGCAGCCACCGCAACAGCGTACTGATTCGAACCTACGAAAGAGGTGCCCGCCGCCACACACTCTCCTGCGGAACCGGAGCCGTTTCCGCGGTTGCCTCCGTATTTGGTACTCCGGATGTTCCGCGGGAATTTCGTTCATGCGCGCCTGGCGGTGCGCACCGCGTCGGCTATCGGGACGGCATCTGGTACCTCGCGGCGTCGCCTCAGCCGATTGCTCGTGGCTACCTGGAGCACGATGTGCTTCATCTGCCGCTGTCAGGAATGGCATCCTACGGAGAGTGGCCAAGGTCGGGGCGAACTCCGGTCGCGGATCTGGATGCGGAATGCCTTTAAT
>DKBC01000262.1 GCA_002451065.1 Betaproteobacteria bacterium UBA6910 | reverse complement strand
GCTTTCCTCGTCTCGGGACTCGCCATCGTGGGCATGCCCGGCACGCCGGGTTTCGATGCCGCCCACCTGGTACTGGAAGCTTCCATCGACCGCTACGGCGCCCTGCTTACCGTGGCCTCCGCCATCGGCAACGTCCTGGCCGCGGGATTCCTGTTGCTTGCGTTCCAGCGGGCCTTCTTGGCGCCCAGGCCGGAAACTCTGACGGCGAGCCAGCTCGAGCGCGCGTCGCCCACGGAAGCCGGGTTGGCGCTGACGGTGGTCGCGCTCCAGCTGATTGCCGGCTTTTACCTGGAGCCATGGCTGGCCCTGATCGAGACTCCGCTGAATGCCGTGGCGAGCCTGTTCGGAGCGCCGCCGTGACCGGCCTGCCGCTCCTCAGCCTGCTGCTCGCGGTTCCCGTAGCCGGGGTCGCCCTGATCTGGTTCTGGACGACACCGGGGCATGCCCGCTTCCTGGCCCTCGGCACCATCGCTGCCGAAGCCGCCCTCGCCCTGGTCGCGGTGGCGACGTTCGACGCAGCGAGTCCGGGTTTTCAGTTCGTGGAGCGCGCGCTTTGGATCCCGACCCTAAACGTCCACTACCTGCTGGGGGTGGACGGCATCTCGGTGCTTTTTCTGCCCCTGTCGGCACTGCTGTTCCTGGGCGTCGTGGTCGCCTCCTGGAACACTGTGCAAACGCTCCCGCGGCTTTATTTCAGCCTGCTCCTGCTGCAACTCGGGGCCACGGTCGGCGTCTTCTGCGCCCTCGATACGCTGCTGTTCTTCCTGTTCTGGGAACTCTCCCTGGTTCCCCTCTATTTCCTGATGAGCCTCTGGGGCGTGGGACCCAACCGCCGCTTCGCGGCCGGCAAGTACACGCTGTTGATGCTAGGAACGGGCGTTCCCCTGCTGTTCGGCTTCCTGCTGCTGGCTTTCGCCCATGCCGCCGCCACCGGGGCCGGTGTCCCCGCTGGCCTCAGCTTTGACTTCACGGTGCTCGCTGCTTCCCCCGGTTCCCCCGGCCTGCAGGCCGCGGTGTTCTGGCTGCTGATAATCGGCTTCGCGGCCAAGATCCCGGTATTTCCGCTGCACACCTGGCTGCCCATGGTCGCCATGGAGGGCCCGGTGGCGGTGGGCGCCCTGCTGGTGGGACTGAAGCTCGGCGTGTACGGCCTGATCCGCTTCGCGGTGCCCCTCGCCCCGGGAATCGCGCCGGAACTCCACTGGCTGCTGGCGGGCCTCGGCGTGATCGGCATCCTGTTCGGAGCGGTGGCGGCCCTGGTCCAGACCAATCTGCGGCGCATGCTGGCATACGCCGGCGTGAGCCACGTGGGACTCGTGGTGCTGGGTCTCGCGTCTTTCAGTACCGAGGGACTGCAGGGCGCGGTGCTGCAAACCCTCAATTTCACGCTCGCGGCCGGCGGGTTGTTCCTGCTCACCGGGTTCCTGCACCGGCGCACGGGTTCCACCGACGTGTTGAGCCTGGGCGGCGCGGCGCGGACCATGCCCCGCCTCGCGGCTCTGTTCCTGCTGTTTGCCCTCGCCTCCCTCGGGGTTCCGGGAACCTCCGGCTTTCCCGCCGAGTTGCTGCTCCTGGTCTCCGCCCTCACCACCCACGCCGGCGCCGGGCTCGCCGCCCTGTTCGGAGTGGTGATCGGCGCGGCCTATATGCTCGACATGTACCGCCGCGCGTTCCTGGGACCGGTCACGGCGCCGGCGGTGGCGGAGGCGGTGGACCTGCTTCCCCGGGAACTCGCCATGGCTCTGGGTCTGGCCCTCGTTATTTTCGCTGTCGGATTCTTCCCCGGCTTTTTCCTCGACCTCATCGCCCCCGCCGCGAACGCCTGGATCGGCCGGCTTGGCTAGCCGGGCCATCCTCTCGCAGCCTCAGGCAGGCTTAATCTGGGATAATGATGCTCCACATCTACGCCGCGGCACTTGGGCAATGGGCCATCGACTTTCGAAGATCGTTACCCGCACCGGTGATTCCGGGACCACCGGTCTCGGGGACGGCTCGCGCACCGACAAGGACAGCGCGCGCATCGAAGCCATCGGCACCATCGACGAACTGAACAGCAGCATCGGCCTGCTGCTGGCGGAAGGAGTTCCCGAGGACGCCAAGGCGGCGCTGACCGAGGTTCAGCAGGACCTGTTCGATCTCGGCGGAGAGCTCAGCATTCCCGGCCACGCCGGGCTCGACGACAGGCAGGTCACGCGCCTGGAGGCCCTGGTGGCGAACTTCAATTTCAGTTTGCCGCCACTCAGGGAATTTGTGCTTCCGGGCGGCTGCCGGGCGGCGGGCATCGCCCATGTATGCCGCACCGTCTGCCGCCGGGCCGAGCGGCGCCTGGTATCGCTGGCCAAGACGGGAACCGTGCGCCCCGCCGCGCTCCAGTATCTCAACCGGCTCTCAGACCTGTTGTTCGTGCTGGCCCGGGTGCTGAACCGCGAGACCGGGGCGGGCGACGTGCTCTGGCAGCCCGGGCGGAACCGCGGAAAGTAATCGGCGCCACCCGAGGAAACAACGCTCAGTGCGGCAAGGGGTACCCCGTGGTTCCCTGCGGCTCGCCTCTCGCCCTGTCCAGGGCCGCGCAGACTTCCCC
>DKBC01000085.1:2515-6422 GCA_002451065.1 Betaproteobacteria bacterium UBA6910 | reverse complement strand
GTGCTGGTGCTGCACGACATGCTGGACGTATACCCGGGGCGCAAGGCGCGCTTCGTCAAGAATTTCCTGCGCGGCGCCGGCTCGATCCAGGGCGCGGTGGAGGGCTACGTTAAGGAAGTGAAGGCAGGCAGCTTCCCAGCCCCCGAGCACGGCTTCTGATCTTCCTTTCCCAACGTTTTCACTGGCAAATACGGCGATGGATGTCATCGCGGCCGCGACCCCCGAGAATTGTCAGATTCTGCTGTCTTGGGCCGGCGGGGCTCCGCTATCCCGGATGCGGGTTGCCGGGGGCGAGCAGTGCTAGTGCTACCGACCGTGGCAGCGGTACGGGAGCGGCTGTCCGGCGAGCCGTCGGTGGCCTTTGTTCCCACCATGGGCAATCTCCATGAGGGTCATCTGGAACTGGTGCGCCTCGCCGCCCGGCGCGCCCCCTGCGTGGTGGCCAGCATTTTCGTGAACCGCCTTCAGTTTGCGCCCCACGAGGACTTCGACCGCTATCCGCGGACGTTCCAGGAGGATTGCGCCAGGCTGGAGGAACTCGGTGTTGCCGCCGTGTTCGCTCCCGACGAGCCGGAGCTTTATCCGTCGCCCCAGGAGGTTTTGGTGGAGCCGCCGCCCCTGGGAAACATCCTGGAGGGTGAGCACCGTCCCGGTTTTTTCCGGGGCGTGGCGACGGTGGTGCTGAAGCTGTTCAACATCGTCCAGCCCCGCTACGCGGTATTCGGAAAAAAGGACTACCAGCAGTTGCTGGTGGTGAGGGAAATGGTGCGCCAGCTGAATCTCCCGATCGAGATCGTGGCCGGGGAGACCTGTCGGGATTCCGACGGCCTGGCGTTGAGTTCCCGTAACAAATATCTCAATTCCGCGGAGCGGAGGGAGGCCCCGAGGCTCTATTCCACCCTGGTCTGGTTAAAAAAAGAGCTCGAGTCCGGAAATCAGGATTACCGGGGGCTGGAGAAAGCGGCGCGATCCAATCTTGACAAATCCGGTTGGAGCGTTGATTATGTTGCGCTGCAGCAGCAGGCCACGCTCGGTCTGGCCCAGCAGGGAGACCGGGCTCTGGTCGCACTGGGGGCTGCGAGGCTCGGCGCCACGCGGCTTATAGACAACGTCGAGGTATTCCTCGGCACCTGACAACTAGCATAAGTTGAGTCCCGAAACGGGACCGGGGGTGGCCGCGATGCAAAGGACGATGCTCCAGGCGAAGATTCACCGGGCGAAAGTGACCCATTCCGAGCTGGAATACGAAGGCTCCTGCGCCATCGACGACGCGCTCCTGGATGCCTCCGGAATCCGCGAATACCAGCAGATCGACATCTACAACGTCACCAACGGCGAGCGGTTCACCACCTACGCCATCCGTGCCCGCCGGGATTCCGGGATTATCTCGGTCAACGGCGCGGCGGCGCGCAAGGCGAGCCCCGGCGACATTCTCATCATCGCGGCTTACGCCGTCTTTTCGGAGCTCGAGCTCCAGAAATACCAGCCTTCCCTGGTCTACGTGGACGACCGCAATCGGGTGCGGGATCGCCGCGGGAACATCCCGGTCCAGGTCGCCTGAGACCGGCATCGTTTTTGCTTCTGTGAAGCTCACAAGCCGGTAGGTTTTCCGCCGCGGCATTGCCGTCGACGGTTTACCAGAGGGGACCGGTCTAGGCCAATTGTGCGATTTCCCACAGAAGCGCAGTTGGTGTAGACTGAGTCCAAAATGCCTGGAGGCTGACATATGTCGGCCATGACAATACGTCCGGGTGAGGCGGCATTGGTGCCGCCCGGTCAAAGGCCAGGCTTCCAAGGAGAAGCGAATGTGGATACGGCTTGGGTGGACGCGGGCTGGGTTGAGCTATTGTCAGTAACGTAGTGGCGGCCGGCTCTCCCGCGTTCGGGACGAACGGAGAGCGAAAAAGAGCGGGTCGGAATGGCCGGCACACCAAAGCCTTTCAACCTCATCCGCTGGTTTGCGGTGCTGAGTCTCATCACCATCGCGATCGGCGCCGTGAGCATGGCGACCATCCTCTCGCACTTCCTGGCCGAGGAAGTGCTGCGCCGGGATGCCATGCTCACCAGCCAGTTCATCGTCAGCGTCGCGGAGAACGAGAGCTCGCATTACGGCCTGCCCCGGCCGAGCTCGGTGGCTGAGCTGGTGGCCGGCACCGTGGGCGCCGAGCTGCTCGGTCTGGACAGCGAGGTGGTGCGGAGAGCCAAGTCGGAATTCTACGGCCACATCCGCATCCTGCCCGACGTGCTGCTCGCCAACATCTACGCCCGGGACCGCACCATCGTCTGGTCCCACAACCCGGCCGCCATCGGCTCCCGTCCGGGCCCCCACGAGGAGCTGGAGCAGGCATTCCAGTCGCGGGTCCTGGTGGCCCATGGATTCATCGGCCGCCATCGCCATACCCAGAGCCAGTTCCTGCTGGGCCAGCCGGATCACTACTACGTCGAGAATTACGTTCCCCTCTACGACGCCTATGGCAACGCCGTGAGCGTGGTGGAGATCTACAAGGAGCCCTCGGGCCTGTTCGCCACCATACGCCGCGGCCAGATTCTGGTGTGGAGCGGGTCGCTGCTCACGGGCCTGCTCATCTATCTCGCGCTGTTCTGGCTGGTGCGGCGCGGCTCCGCCCTCATCAGGAGCCAGCAACAGCAGCTGGTGGATTCGGAGATGCTGGTGATGATGGGGGAGATGGCCCAGGCGGTGGCTCACGGCATCCGCAATCCCCTGGCCACCATCCGCAGCAGCGCCGAGCTGGCCCTGGAGGGGGACGAGCAGCTTGCCCGTAAGAGCGCCAACGACATCATCCAGCAGGTTGACAGGCTCGGCTACTGGGTGCGGGACCTGCTGGTGTTCTCGCGCCCGCCGGACGGGGTCGCGGAACAGGTGGACATGATCGCAATCATTCGCGAGACCCTGAGCAACTTCGGGCCGCGCTTCGCCCGGTCNNGGGATCACGCCCCAATGGAGTGAACCCGCGACAGAACTGCCCAAGGTGATCGGCAACCAGGCGCTGTTCGTGCAGGCCTTCAGCAGCATCATCGCCAATGCCGTGGAAGCGATGCCCAAGGGTGGCAGCCTGTCCGTCTCCGCGGAACTCGACGCCGTCCGGCGCAGGCTGCGGGTCAGCGTGGCCGACAGCGGCGTGGGCATGACCGAAAGACAGCTCTCGATGGCGTTCAAGCCGTTCAACACCACCAAGGCCCGGGGCCTCGGCGTGGGGCTTGCCCTGGTGAAGCGCATCATCGAGCGTTACGGCGGCTCGGTGTTCCTGGAAAGCAAGGAAAACCAGGGAACCCGGGTGCACATGATTTTCAGTCCAACGGGGTAACAAGAACTTGAGAGAGGTGACACCAAAATGCCCGGCACGATACTCATCGTAGAAGACGACGACGTCCTGGCCGACAACATGCGGCTGTACCTGGAGCGCAACGGCTGGGACGCCCAGGTGTGCAACAGCGCGGAGCAGGCGCTCGGCATCCTCGAGACCACGCGGCCGGACGTGCTGCTCACCGATTACATGCTCCCGGGGCGCAACGGCCTCGAGCTGTTGAACGAGGCGCTGTCCCTCGATTCCCAGATGAAGGTGGTCATGGTCACGGGGGAGGGCGGCGTCCAGTTGGCGGTGGACGCCATGAAGGCCGGCGCCTACGACTACATCACCAAGCCGGTGGCCCTCGCCGAGCTCAAGCTCCTGCTGGAGAAGGCGATCGGCGTCGCCCGCATGGAGAGCGCCCTCACCTTCTACAAGAAGAGCCAGGCCAAGGACAGCGGCCTCGGCAACCTGGTGGGAAGTTCCCCGGCGCTGCGCACCATCAAGGACACCGTGCGCCAGATCCTGGAGGCGGAAAGCCGCATGGCCGCCGCCGACCTTCCGGCGATCCTGATCACCGGCGAAACCGGCACCGGCAA
>DKBC01000085.1:0-2421 GCA_002451065.1 Betaproteobacteria bacterium UBA6910 | reverse complement strand
CTGTTCCTGGACGAGATCGGCGAGGTGGACCCCGCGACCCAGTCGAAGCTGCTCAAGCTGCTGGAGGAGAAGACCGTGCGCCGCATCGGCAGCGTGCGCGAGCGGAAGGTCAACATCCGCATCATCAGCGCCACCAACCAGGACCTGGAGCATATGGTGAAGATGGGGCGCTTCCGCGGCGATCTCTATTTCCGTTTGCGCATCATCACCATCACCATCCCGCCGCTGCGCGAGCGCGGCAAAGACGTCCTGGAGCTGGCGCGCCTGTTCCTCGACCAGATCGGGCGGCGCTACGGCAAGCGCGATCTCATGCTGTCGCCGGAGGCTGAGCGGATGCTGCTCTCCTACAGCTGGCCCGGGAACGTGCGCGAATTGCACAACGTGCTGGAGCAGACGGTGCTCCTGGCCCAGGACCGTATCGTCGGCCCGCAGCATCTCGGCGTCTCGCCCGCCCTGCACCGGTCACCCCAGGACACGCCACAGCCGGCAGCGTTCGGCGAGAACCATTTCGGGCAGCAGCAAGGGCCCGGTCCCGAGACCGTTTCCCTGTCGATGCCGCGGCCGGGGGTTCGCCTGGCGGACGTGGAGCGGGACCTGGTGCAGGCGGCCCTCGCCAAGACCGACTGGAACGTGTCCAAGGCAGCCAAGCTGCTCGGGCTCACCCGCGACATGCTGCGAACGCGGATCGAGCGCTACGGGCTGCACCGCCCCGCGCAGTAGCCGGGTTCCCAGGGGGAACCGGGAATCCCGGGGCGGGATTCCTATTGAATGCTGGACGCGAGCTCGAAGATCGGGATGTACATCAGCACCACCACCACCCCGATGACGACGCCGATCACGGTCATCAGGATGGGCTCGAACAGCTTGATGAACCAGTCCACCCAGCGCGCCATTTCCTCGTCGTAGAAATCCGCCGTCCGCTCCAGCATTTCCCCCAGGTTTCCCGAGTGCTCCCCGGCGCGCAGCATGCGCAGCGCCACCGGCGTGGTGAGGCCGTTGCGCTCCAAAGCATCGGACAGGGACTGGCCCTCGCGCACCCGCGCCTGAGCCTGCTCGAGCCGCCCTCTCATGGCGGCGCTGAGCAGCCCCTTCACCATGTTGATGGAGGTGACGATCGGGATCCCGCCCTGGAGCAGCATTCCCAGGGACCGGTACACCCTGGCCAGGTGATAAAGGTAGACTCGCTGACGCACGGCGGGGATGCGCTCCGCCATGCGCCCGACCCGGGCGCGCACGCTCTCGTCCCGGGCCATGTAGTAGATGACGGCCGCCACCGCGGCGGCGGCGAGGGCCATGGTGACCTGGTGCTCCTGCAGGAATTTGCCCCACAGCAGCAGCAACTGGGACAACCAGGGCAGGTTGTTGCCCAGGTCCTCGTAGACTTGGCTGAACTTGGGCACCACGAAGCCCAGCAGGAACAGAAGCACGCCGGTGCCGACGATGAACAGCAGCGCCGGGTAGATGGAGGCGCTGATGATCTTCTTCTTCACCTGGTCCACCTGGGTGCGGTAGGCCACGTAGCGGCTGAGGGCCTGCTGCAACTCGCCGGTGCGTTCGCTGGAGCGGATCAGCGCCACGTACAGGTCCGGGAACACGGCGGGAAACATTCCCAGTGACTGGGAGAACGACTTGCCCTCGTACAGCAGGCGCGCCAGGTCGGTAAGCACCTTGCGGTGATCCGCCTGGGTTTCCTTTTCCGCCAGGCTCTCGATGGCGTCAATCAGCGACAGGCCCGCCTTGGTCAGCGTGGCCAGCTCTTGGCTGAACAGCAGCAGCGGAAAGCTCTGGCGCCGCGCGCCGGAGAACGGAATCCAGCTGCGCTGGGGCGTGACCGAGAGCACCTGCATGCCCTGGCTGCGGGCCATGCGCGTCGCCTCCGCCTGGCTGGGCGCCTCGAGGACGGCCTGGGTAACTCCCTCGGCCTTACGGATCGCCTTGACCCGGTAGAGCATGCGTCAGCGCCTCCGCCCGGTGGTGGCTATTCCCAATTGCCGATGTCGGCGTTCTCGCCCTCGCCCCCGGGCCGCTTGTCCTTGCCCAGCGAGAACAGGTCGAATTCGCCCTTTTCCCCGGGGTATTTGTAGACGTAAGGCTCCCCCCAGGGGTCGACGGGAACCGACTTCTTCAGGTACGGACCGCCCCACTGGGGCTCGTTCTGGGGGCGGGTATTTAGGGCGGCGAGGCCTTGCTCGGTGGTGGGATAATGGCCGGTGTCCAGGCGGTACATGTCCAGCGCCTTTCCCAGGGATTCGATCTGGGCCTTGGTGGCCTTGACCTCGGACTTGCCGATCTGGGCGAAATACTTGGGCGCCACGTAGCCCACCAGCAGACCGAGAATCACCATCACCACCAGCAGTTCCAGCAGCGTGAAGCCGGCGTAATGGCGGGCAGGGGGGAGGCGCATATATGATCAAATCTCTC
>DKBC01000305.1 GCA_002451065.1 Betaproteobacteria bacterium UBA6910 | reverse complement strand
TATGGCCGTGCCAGAGGGCGCGCAATTGTTCGAGGGCCTCCAGTTCCTCGGGCGGGGCCGGGGACAACTGCGAGAAGCGCCTCAGGAAGCGCACCCGGTAGGCGTAAAGTCCGATGTGGCGCATTGCGCCCATGCCCGGGGGCAGGGCGTCGCGGGTCCGGGCGAAGGCGTCCCGGGCGAAGGGAATCGGCGCGCGGCTGAAGTAGAGGGCGTATCCTTCGCGGTCGGTCACCACCTTCACCACGTTTGGGTCAAACAGGCTCCGGGCGTCGGCAATGGGATGGCAGGCCGTGGCGATGTCCGCGCCGGGCCGGGCGCCCAGCTGCATGGCCACTCCGCGGATCAGGTCCGGATCCAGCAGGGGCTCGTCGCCCTGCACATTGGCGACGATGGCGTCGTCGGGCCATTGCAGCGCCTGGGCCACTTCGGCGATGCGGTCGGTCCCGGTCGGGTGATCCGTCCGGGTCAGGACAGCGCGATGACCCGCTTCGGCTACCGCCTCCACCACGGCCGGGTGGTCGGTCGCGACCCAAACCTCGTCGGCCCCGCTTTCCCTCGCGCGATCGGCGACCCGCACCACCATCGGCTTGCCCCCGATATCGGCGAGGGGCTTTGCCGGAAGCCGGGTGGAGCCGTAGCGCGCAGGTACGACGGCCTTGAAGGAGACCATGGCCTAGAGGGCTCCGGAGTCCCGCAGCAGCTTCGCCACCGCTTCGGCCATCAGGCGATAGCCTTCGGCGTTGGGATGAACCATGTCGGACTTGGTGCTGTTGTCGTAAAGCAATTCCCTCACGACCTCGCCTTCGTAGGGCAGCTTGAATTCCTCGGCGAGGTCGGCATAAAAAGCGGGCGTCCCCCCGATCAGTCGCGGCTTCGGCACTCCGATCAGCAGCACGCCGACGTCCCGGGCCCGCGCCTGTTGGATCATGGCGCGGAGATTGGCCGCGATGCGCCTTTCGTCCAGGCCCCGCAGCAGGTCGTTGCCACCGATGCATAGCAGCAGCACCTTGGGCCTGTGTTCCTCCAGGGCGCCGGGCAGGCGCCGCAGCGCTTCGTCCGTGATTTCCCCCGGAACCCCGGCACCGATGACGGTGCGGCCGGTGATCCTCCCCAGTACTGCCGGATAGCTTTCCCCGGCGCCGGCCCCGGTGCCATAGGTAAGGCTGTCACCAAAAGCGAGGATGACATCGCCGTCGTCCACCGTGGGCAAAAGGGGCGCCCGCTCCCGGCAGCCAGCCGCGACAAGCACCGCCAGCAGCAGCCAGAGCGCGCATCGCGCCGCCCTCCCGCTCGGCCTGGCTCCCGGAATCGGGCGGGACGCACTCTGTTGCAGGCGGTTCAGACCTGCTCTTCCGGCGGGAGCTCGCGGGCCTCGTCTTCCAGCATCACGGGGATGTCGTCCCGGATCGGAAACGCAAGGCGGTCGGGCCTGCAAATCAGCTCCTTCTCCGCCTTCCTGTAGACCAGGGGGCCCTTGCAGATGGGACAAACCAGGATATCGAGCAGCTTCGGGTCCATGATTGACTAAGTCCGCCTGAGTATTCGCAGCACTGCATCCCCGAGTCCGGGATCAACCTCGGCTTCCACCGCAAGCGCCCACATCCGCTCGTTGGCGAATGCGGCGCATTTTACCGCATCCTTCTCGGTCATGAGGACAGCCTCAGCGTCTGGGAAATCCAGATCCTGCGTCCGGTAAGGGTGATGGTCCGGGTAGGCGTGGGCGACGCCTTCCAGCCCCAGTTCCCGAAGGTGCGCAAAATAGCGCCTCGGATTTCCAATGCCGGAGACCGCATGGATGCGCAGGCCGCGAAACGCGCCGGGACCCGCTGTGGCCTCGGGATTGAGCAGATTCCAGAAAGTATCGCCCACGAGGCGCATGGCGAAATTCCGGCCGGAGGCGGTTCCCGCATCGCCGCCGTTCCATACCACGGCGTCTGCCTTATCCAGGCGCGATACCGGTTCCCGCAGAGGGCCTGCGGGCAGCAGGTGGCCGTTGCCGAAGCGGCGCTCGGCATCCACGACCGCGATTTCCATGTCCCGCCGGAGGCGATAATGCTGCAGGCCGTCGTCGCATAGAACCACGTCGCAGTCGGGCCCCGCTTCCAGCAGGGCGCGGGCGGCGGCTACCCGGTCCCGTCCCACCCACACCGGGCAGCCGGCGCGCCGGGCGAGCAGCACCGGCTCGTCCCCCGCTTTCGCGGGATCGCTCTCCGGAGTCACCGGGAGCGGACCGCCCTCGGCCCCGCGGTAGCCGCGGCTCACGATGCCGGGCCGCCATCCCTGACCCCGAAGGAACTCGACCAGCCACAGGACCAGAGGCGTTTTTCCGCTTCCGCCAACCGTGATGTTCCCGACGATCAGCACCGGGACTGGAAGCGCATGGGACCGGAAAATGCCGGCCCGATACAGGGCCCGCCGCAGGCCGGCGATGAGCCCGTACAGCCAGCTCAGGGGAATCAACAGCGCATGGGCCGCACCGGTGCGCTGCCAGAGCTCCTCGGGAAATCGCATTCCGCGCTCCGGAGGTCGAGACCGGTCAGCTGGCCGATTGCAGCACGGTGAAGGTAATGTGCGGGTAGCCCGCGCTGCGGGCGCCTTCCATGACCCGGATGACCGACTGGTGGGTGGCCTTGGCGTCCGCGTTGATCACGATCACGGGGTCCGGCCGGCCGCCGGCGGCGCGCTTGAGCTCTTCGGCCAGGGCCTCGGCGCTGGCCGCGACGACGGGCTTCTTGTTGATCGAATAGTTGCCCTGGGCGTCCACCCCTACCTGGATTTCGTTGGGGCGGTCCTCCTGCTTTTCGGCGGCCGCCTCCGGGAGATTGATCTCGAGCTCGGAGAATTTCGAATACGTGGTGGTGATCATCAGAAAGATCAGGATCACCAGCAACACGTCGATCATGGGAACCAGGTTGATCTCCGGCTCCTCCTTTTGTTGCCCGCGCTGGAAATTCAGGGGCATCAGACCTCGCGCTCGCCGTGCACGATCTCGACCAGCTTGAGGGCCTGCAGTTCCATTGTCACCACCATGGCGTCCACCTTGGCCCGGAAATAGCGGTAAAAGATCAGGCTCGGGATGGCGACGAAGATACCGAATGCCGTGTTGTAAAGGGCAACCGAGATGCCGTGGGCCAATTGCGCCGGGTTGGTGCCGGTAGGAGATTGCGAGCCAAAGATCTCGATCATCCCGATGACCGTTCCAAACAGGCCCAGCAGGGGGCTCGCGGTGGCGATGGTTCCGAGGGAGGTGAGAAAGCGGTCAAGTTCCCCCGCGGCGGCGCGCCCGGCTTCCTCGATGGCGTCCTTCATCACGTCTCGGGAGCTGTTCGCATTGAGCATCCCGGCCGCCAGGATCTGCCCCAGTATGGAGCCCTGGTTTAGCCGCGTAAGCATTTCCCGGCTCACGCCCTGTTGCCGGTATTCCTCCACCACCTGGCGCAGCAGGTCCCTGGGCGCGACCGCGCTTTGGCGGAGTGTCCAGAGACGCTCGCCAATGATGGCAAGAGCGAAGATGGACGCGATGATGATGAACCATATGGGCCAGCCGGCTGCCTCGATGATGGCAAACACTAGGTGCTCCAAAAATTAAAGTCGCTAACTTTAGCCTGCATGTCCGGCATCGGCAAGTTGTTGAGGCCGAGTGCGAAGGAAACTCCATAAGCTCTTTTTGGGTTTAAGGAATTCTGGGAATCCACAATGTCTGTGGATAAGGTTGTGCGTATCGTGTACACAGGTGGCGTAAGTGGCATCGCGGCAAAGAAAAATGCTTGGACGCACAAAAAATGCCCTGCAAGAAAACGTATTATAAACAATATCTTGTAAGTGAGATCGGCTGCAGGCCGCGCCGTTATGCGGTTTTTTGGCCATCCGGTCACCGCTGTGGATTACTGTACAATGGTTTCGATGGAGCCCACCCCCGAAAAACGGCTTGATTATGCGGTTTTCAGCGTGACGGAGCTCAACCGGACCGCGCGCCAGCTCCTCGAACAATCCTTCCCTTTGCTCTGGGTCCGGGGCGAAATATCCAACTTCCGGCCCTACGAATCGGGACACTGGTATTTTTCCCTCAAGGACGAAGGTGCCCAGGTGCGCTGCGTGATGTTCCGCCACAGGAATCAGCTCCTGGACTGGTCGCCGAAAGAGGGCGCGCAGGTCGAGGCGCGGGCGCTGGTGACCCTTTACGAGGCCCGCGGCGAGTTCCAGCTCAACGTGGAGTTCCTCAGGAAGGCGGGGCTGGGGGCGCTGTACGAGGCCTTCGAGCGCCTGAAGGCCAAACTGGACAAGGAAGGACTGTTCGCGCCGGAGCGCAAGCGGCCGCTCCCGGCATATCCCCGCGCCATCGGCATCGTGACTTCGCCCCAGGCAGCGGCGCTGCGCGATGTGATTACGACCCTCGCGCGGCGCATGCCTTGCATTCCGGTGATCGTCTATCCCACGCCGGTGCAGGGCGAGGGGGCGGGGGAGAGAATTGCTGATGCCTTGCGCCGGGCGGGCGAGCGGGCGGAGGTCGAGGTGCTGATTCTGTGCCGGGGCGGCGGCAGCATCGAGGATCT
>DKBC01000048.1 GCA_002451065.1 Betaproteobacteria bacterium UBA6910 | reverse complement strand
TGGCGCTGATGATGCGAACATCCAAAGGCTCCTCCGCCGTGGCTCCCACCTTGCGCACCTTCTTTTCCTGGATCGCCCGCAGCAGTTTGACCTGCATTTGAACCGGCAGATCGGCGACTTCGTCGAGGAAAAGGGTGCCTCCATTGGCGGCCTGAAAGAAGCCGTCCCGATCGGCCTCAGCCCCTGTGAAAGCACCCTTCTTGTACCCGAAGAACTCGCTCTCCATCAGATTCTCCGGAATCGCCCCGCAGTTCACGGGCACGAACGGCCTGCCGCCCCGGGGGCCTTTCTCATGGATAAGGCGTGCCGCCAGCTCCTTTCCGCTGCCCGATTCCCCGCTGATGTAGACCGGCGCCTGGCTGCGCGCGATCTTCTCGATGGTTTCGCGCACCTGCCTGATGGCGGTGGAATCGCCGAGGAGCCTCTGGTCGGCCGAGGGCGTGCGGGCCTGCGGAAGGCTCAGCGCCGAACGTACCAGCGTGCGCAGCTGCTCGAGGGAAACCGGTTTGGCGAGGTAGTCGAACGCCCCCGCCTTTAGGGCTGCAACGGCATTCTCCATGCTGCCGTGGGCGGTGATTACCGCCACCGGCAAGTCATCGCAGTGACTGGCGATATGCCGCACCAGTTCCAGGCCTTCGCCATCGGGAAGCCGCATGTCGGTAAGGCACAAATCGAATTCGCCACGGTCCAGGCGCTCGCGCGCTTCCCGCAAGTTTGCCGCCCGCTCGACCTCCAGGCCCATTCTCATCAGGGTGAGTTCGAGCAACTCCAGAATATCCGCCTCGTCGTCGACGACAAGGACCCGGGACGCGGCCGCCCCGTGATTAGATAGGGATCGCGTCGCTCGCTCTTTGCGCTTTGACATGATCCCTCCTGCAGGTGACCCGGAAACAGGCTCCGCGGCCGGATTCGAGGAATTCCAGCACGGCGCCATTGGCATCGCACATCTCACGCGAAATATAGAGGCCGAGCCCGGTGCCCCCGCCCACGGTCGTAAAGAACGGCTCGAATACCCGGGAACGCAATTCCTCGGGCACCCCCGGCCCGTCATCCGCGACCTCGATCACAGAGGTGTTCGGGGTGTACCCCGGTGCGGCGAGAATTCTGACGCTGCCATCCTTTTTCTCGCTATGACGCCAAGCATTTCTGCATAAATTCCACAATACCTGATCGAGATGCGCGCGGTCAAAGCAAACGGTTGGGTTGCCTTCAGCCTCAACCACGAACCCTGACCGGGGAACCCGCTCGCTCTGCACGAAGCCTTCCAGGAACTTGTCCAGAAAGTCAACCACGGCGAACCTCTCCTGCGCCACCCGGTCCCTGCGATTCAACTGCAACACCTCTTGCACCAGCCGATCGAGTCGGCGGGTGTTGTCGCGGATGATCTTCACCAGCCGGCCCCGGGTTTCCGCGCCTTCGCCGCCCTCCTCGATCAGCTCCGACGCATGGCTGATCGCGGCGAGCGGGTTGCGGATCTCGTGGGCGATGTTGGCGGTAAGCCTGCCCAGCGCCGCAAGCTTGAGCTGCTGGGCTCGGGACTGGACCCGGCTCATGTCCTCCAGGAACAGGACACCCCCGCGACTACGGTCATTGTCCAAGGCGACGAACCGTGGCCGGATCACGCGGTTGGTCGCGGTAACCCGCAACATCTCGGTACTTTGCTCCCCGAGCCGCCGCCAGTGGACAAAGCTCTCGCCGAGCGGGTGCGACCATCCATCGAGCCGAACTTCCCGATCCCCCCTCGCCGGCCTGCCCAAGAGCCGGTCGGCCTGCGCATTGCGCTGCCGCACTCGCCCCTCGCCATCAAGGACGATCACGCCGTCATGGAGATCCTGGATCACCAGCTGGTTCACCTGGGCCAGATCGGCAAGGTCGATTCCGCGCTCCTCGGCAAGCCGCTCGCTGGCCCGCGCGTATCGTGCCAGCGCGTGCGCAAGGCCCGCTGTGGCGAAGTAACCGATGCTGAGCATGCCCGCCTGGACGTACTGGCTGACTGACGCGTCATCCCAGAGCATTCCGTAGGTCTGCTCAAGCAGCGTACCCAGGGTCGCGAGTGCGGCATAGAACAAAGTGAGCTGTCCGCGACTGACCGCGCCTGCCGCCGCGAGCGAGGCAAGGAGCAGCAGCCCGACACCGCTCTGTACTCCGCCGCTGGCGTGGGTGAGCAGAACAATAAACGCTATGTCCGCGACCACCTGGACGCCCAGCTGGTACTCGAAGCGCGGCACGTGATTTCCCGTCGCCAGGAAGAACAACAATCCCAACGCCAGATATCCAGCGCTGGCGTACTGGAAAAGCTGCAGGTTGCGGGAGCCGAAGACGATCTCCCCGCCCCATATCGCCGTAGTAGCGAGCAGGATCAGCGCGACCAACACCCGGTAAACACTGAACAGGCGCAGGGCGCGCCACGCGTTATTCGGGGAATCGGCGGAATCCGGCGGCATGTTCGTGGCCCCGGCTGTGGCGTCGCGCAATGCAGTCATGGCGACGTTAACCTCGATGCAGGCGCCGATGTTCCTCCGAACAGAAGAATTCGCCGGCGCTCAGGGTACTTTCGCTGCGGGGATGATGAACTCCGCAATGGGCACAGCGCACCATGTCCTCCCCAACCTTGGGCCGGGCCCGAGGCGGCGGGGGGCCCTGGAGATTCCGCTGGTAGCTCTTGACGATGAAATAGACCACCAGGACGGCAACGATGATCAGTAGCAGCTTGCCCACTACCCTCTATCCCTGCTGGCCAAGACCGGTTCGGGCCGGCTCGCCCGATGCAATGAATGGTCGGGGTGAGAGGATTCGAACCTCCGACACCTGCGTCCCGAACGCAGTACTCTACCAGGCTGAGCTACACCCCGTGAAACCTGCCTATTTAAGGATCCCAGGCACAAGCCGCGGGCCGGGGATCCGGTGGCGCCCCCTGCTGGTTCCCGGCGACTGGATTCTGGATGCTCCCTAGAAACTTCGCGCAACCGCAAAGTCGGCTAATTGTAGCAGACAATCCCTGCAGTTAGAACGCGCCAACCCGGCGATGGCGGCGCTGGCGATCCGGGCCTCCTCCTGCGCCCGACGCCGCGTATAGTCCAGCGCGCCAGTTTCTCGGATGGCGGCCAGCACCAGTGGAAAATTCTCCGCCCTACCGTTCTCAATGGCGTCCCGGATAACCCGCACCTGCTCCGGCGTCCCCTGTCGCAGGGCATGAATCAGCGGCAGCGTGGGCTTTCCTTCCGCCAGATCGTCGCCGACATTCTTCCCCGTCTCGTGCAAATCGCCGGAATAGTCGAGCACATCGTCGATGAGCTGAAAGGCCACTCCGAGCCCCTTGCCGTAGGTCGCCATGGCCGCTTCATCGGCCGCGCTCGCCCCTGCCAGGATGGCCCCGACCCGGGCGGCCGCCTCAAAAAGCTTGGCGGTCTTGAATTGGATCACACGCATATATCCCGCCTCGTCGACCCCCGTGTCGCGGCAGTTCATCAGTTGCAGCACCTCGCCTTCCGCAATGGTGTTGGTGGTGTCCGCCAGCACGCGCATGACGCTCATGTTTTCCACGTCCACCATCATCTGGAATGCGCGGGAGTAGAGAAAATCCCCTACCAGCACACTGGCGGCGTTGCCAAACAGAGCATTGGCAGTCTGCTTTCCTCGACGCATTTGGGACTCGTCGACCACGTCGTCGTGCAGCAGCGTTGCAGTGTGGATGAATTCAACGACCGCAGCCAGTTCGTGGTGATGGGTGCCGCGATAGTTGAACGCGCCCGCCGCAAGAATGACCAGCGCAGGGCGCAGGCGCTTTCCGCCTCCACCAATGATATGTTCGCTCACCTGCCGCACCAAAGCGACCTCGGAATGCAGGCGACCGCGGATCACCTCATCCACCGCGCGCATGTCGGGCTCGATGAAGCGCCGGATTTCCTCCAGGAGCATGGGAAGAATTGGGGGAAAAACGGCATGGTAGGAACCCGGTGTCAGTGGTGTCAAGCTGGGTATGCCCTCCACCCGGAATCGCCGCATCCCGTATTCGGACCTTTGACCGAGCCCCTAGCATTCGGTATACTTCCCTGTTTTTCAAAATGGCCCAGTGGAGTTTCCCATGTATGCGGTAATCAAGACCGGCGGCAAACAATACCGCGTTACCGCCGGCGACAAGCTGCGCATCGAGCAGGTCGCGGCCGAGATTGGCGCCGAACTTGTCATGGACCAGGTGCTGATGGTGGTGGACGGCGAGACCGTTTCCATAGGACAGCCGGTGGTATCCGGCGCCGCCGTCAAGGCGACCGTGGTTAGCCATGGGCGAGGTGAAAAGGTGAAGATCTTCAAGATGCGCCGGCGCAAG
>DKBC01000343.1 GCA_002451065.1 Betaproteobacteria bacterium UBA6910 | reverse complement strand
CCGATCATCAGGATGTTCTTGGGGGTGATCTCCTGGCGCAGGGGCTCGGCCACCTGCTGGCGGCGCCAGCGATTGCGCAGCGCAATGGCCACCGCCTGCTTGGCCGCGTCCTGGCCGATGATGTGCTTGTCCAGTTCATGGACAATTTCCTGGGGCGTCATTTGAGACATGGATGTATCCCGCAATTCGAGGCACGAGTGCCCGGGGCCGAAGGGATTGGAGCCGCAAGCCTCAGCCCAGGACCTCGATCACGTGCTGCTGGTTGGTGTAAATGCAAAGGTCGCCGGCGATGGCGAGGGATTTGCCGACGATTTCCGCGGCTCCCAGTTCCGTGTTCTCGAGCAGGGCCCGGGCCGCGGACTGAGCAAAGGCGCCGCCGCTGCCGATGGCCACAAGCCCCTGCTCAGGCTCGAGGACGTCCCCGTTGCCCGTGATGATAAGGGACGTTTCCCGGTCGGCCACCGCTAGCATGGCTTCCAGGCGCCGCAGAATGCGGTCGGTGCGCCAGTCCTTGGCCAGTTCCACGGCCGAGCGCATGAGGTGGCCCTGGTGCTTTTCCAGCTTTCCCTCGAACCGCTCGAACAGAGTGAACGCATCGGCGGTGCCCCCGGCGAATCCCGCCAGGATCCGGTCATGGTAGAGGCGCCGAACCTTGCGCGCGGTTGCCTTCACCACCACATTCCCCAGAGTGACCTGCCCGTCACCGCCCATGGCCACGTCATTGCCCCGGCGCACGGAGAGAATGGTCGTGCCGTGATATTGCTCCATAGGAAATCGTGCTCCGCAGCGTCCGCGCCGGCGCCTAGTGCTGCTTGTTGCGCGCGATGACCGCGAACTGGTTGATGCCGACGATATTGAACAGCGCCTGGATCAGCTCGTTGGCGCCGTGGATGATAATGCCCTTACCGCCCTGGGTGAGGCTGCCGAAGGCGTTGAGCAGCGCACCCGCAGCGACGAAATCCACGCGACGAATTGCCGAGAAGTCCAGGTTCACAAGGGTCCTCAGCGCCGCGTGATTTACGATCTCGTTCAGTTGCGGAGGATTGGCGCCAAGCATGACACTGCCGCTCACTGCCAGGGATTCCGCCTCGGTGCGGTCAGCGGTCTCCGCTCCGTAGGCTGCGCCGTCCTGGGCCGCTGCCAGACTGGCGGGGGGCTCCCAGGGCGGGGGCGACACTTCATAGCTGACGGCATAATCCACAGAAAGGCTTTCATATTCTTTCTGCATGCCCTGAAGCTGGTACAGCTTGAGTAGCAGGAGCCACACGACGCGGTCGCACTCGGCGCCGCGGGAATCGACGGCACCCCGCAGCAGCTTCTCCAGGTTGCGCGCACCGGTCAGGGCGAGGTTTCCGCCCCCGGCCACGATGCGCTGCAACGCCTCATACAGCTCGACACAGCCCCCATCCTCGACGGCACGGATCTTCCCCAGGTCCAACCGCAGCCCGCCACCCACCCGCGCCAGCTTCTCCATGGTTGCAATCTGCTTGCCGTTCTGGGTGGAAATCGTGCCCGACAGGGCATAAGGCACCGCCGACGAGCGGGGTCGCTCCAAGGCCCGGGTATCCTCGGCCGCGAGATCTACCCAAACCGGCGCAGAGCGCTCAAACGCGACAACGAAGTCCAGCGCCAAATTGTCAAACTCCTTCTTCATGCCCTGGAGTTGGAACAGGTCCAAAAGCATGAACCAGGCCTGCAGATTGAACCGAAGCTCGTCAGACTCGGCAATGCCCCGAAGCAGGGTGTCGATGGCAGCATCGGCCCGCCCGTTGGCATAAAGTATTGCCGCCTCCTCGGCTGCCTGAGTCAGGCCGGACTCCGCGTCCGAGACCTGGATGCTCGCCAGCGTGCCGTGGGTATCCACCTCGAAGTCGGCGCCAGCGCCAGAGGAGCGCTGAGCGTTGCTCGAACCGCCCCGGGCGCTGGTCCGAGGCCGGGTCGGGCCTTCAGATCCCTTTTTTTTGAAAAATGAGAACACCACGGGAACACGCGCGCCTTGGGCGCCGGCCTCGGTCGAAAAAACACCATAATTATAAACATGTTGCGCTGCCATTTCACCTCCCGATACCGGCGAAGGGCGGCGTGGCGAGCGTCGCTCCCGAAGCGGGAACATTGGGCTTGCACCCCGAACCGACGATGGCTCGCCGGCTACCCGCTGTCAATACGCGCGCGGCACACCAGACCCTTCAGGTACTCGCTCTCCGGAAAACTGAGGGACACGGGGTGATCGGGCGCCGCCATCAGCCTCTTCTCGACGGTTGCCGTGACCCCGGCATCCAGTGCCGCGCCCGCCAGAATCTTTTGAAACAATTCGATCCCCACAGCGCCGGAGCACGAGAACGTGGCCATGGCACCGCCCGGCCGTAGCAGCTTGAAGGCCTGGAGGTTGATGTCCTTGTAGGCCCGGGCCGCGCGCTCCACGTGGGCCGCCGTGGGAGCGAACTTGGGCGGATCCACGATGATCAGGTCGAAGCTGCGGCCCTGGTCCCGCAAGAGCCGGAGCGCCTTGAAGGCATCCGCCTGGCGCCACTCGGTCCGGTCCGGCGGCAGGCCGTTCAATGCCATATTCTCCCGGGCCACGGATAGAGCGTCGCCAGAACTGTCCAGGGCGAGTACCGAGCGGGCACCCCCCGCCAAAGCCGCCAGGCTGAAACCTCCCGCGTAGCAGAAAACATCGAGCACATCCGCGCCGCGCGCCACGCTCCCGATCAGCGCGCGGCTGTCGCGCTGGTCCAGGAACAGCCCGGTCTTCTGGCCACGGCGCACGTCCGCCAGGAACCGCAGTCCCGGGGACCCGGGCTCGAAGGATTCCACCCGCTCCGGCGGTTCGGCCCCGAGCAAAAGCCCATGGCGCGGCGACAGCCCCTCCATCTGCCGCACCTCGGCGTCGGAGCGCTCATAGACGCAGGCGCATCCCGTCAGCTGGAGCAGCTGTCCGGCGATGGTTTTCCGCCAGCGCTCGGCACCCGCGCTGAGGCATTGCAGGACGATGGTCTCGGCGTAGCGGTCGGCGATGATGCCGGGCAGTCCGTCCGATTCACCGTGCACCAGACGCACCGCGCCCTTCGGATGCCGGAACGCCTCCAGGGACTCGCGCCCCGCCAGCGCGGCGCGGAGCCTCTGGAACATGAGGCTCTCGTCCACCGCCTCGGCCTCGGACCAGTTCCAGACCCGCGCCCGGATCCGCGATGCGGGGCTGTAGGCCGCGTGGGACAGAAAGACGCCATCGGCGGAAACGATGCGCACCGTGTCACCGGCCGCGGGCTCGCCCTTCACCCGCGCCACGGCGCCGGAATAGATCCAGGGGTGCCGGCGCTGGAGGGACTTCTCCTTGCCGGGCTTGAGAATCAGGGCATCCATCGGATCCAGAGTCCAAGGCTTAGGGGGCGACGGACTTTGGCCCGCTAACTCCCGTACTTCTTTGCTCTCGATTGCTTCGCTGCCCGCGGGTGCGCCGCGTCGTCGACCTTCGCCAGGTGCCAACGACACGCCGCGCAGCGGCTTGTTGCGACGCAGGCTAATGCGGACCCAGCGAGCGTCAAGCGCGAAGCGCGGCCAGAGTCAAAATCCCTCATTTCTTGCGCTTCGCCCGCGGGTGCGCCGCGTCGTAGACCTTGGCCAAGTGCTGAAAATCCAGATGCGCATAAACCTGCGTCGTGCTGATGCTGGAGTGCCCCAGCATCTCCTGCACCGCCCGCAAGTCGCCGCTCGACTGCAGCACATGGGACGCAAACGAATGGCGCAAGACATGGGGATGCACATTGGCGGCGATCCCCAGCCGCAAGGCCCAGAGCTTCAGCCGCTGTTGCACCAGGCGGGGACCGAGCCTTCGGCCCTCGCGATTCAGAAACATCGCGGTCTCCCCGGCCCGCACCAACTTTTCGCGCACCCTCAGCCAGGATTCCAGCGCCCGCAAGGCGTGGCGGCCCACCGGAACCACACGCGTCTTGGAGCCCTTCCCGGTCACTCTCGCCGTCCCTTCCGCCAAGTCCACATCTCCGACGTCGAGGCCCACCAGTTCGGCAAGCCGTAAACCGGATGAGTAGATCACCTCAAACATTGCCTTGTCCCGCAGCTGAAGGAGGCCTTCGGCCGGCACGTCGAGCAGACGCCCGGCGTCGTCGGGAGAAAGCGCCGCGGGAAGCGCCTTGGGCGACTTCGGGGCCCGCACGCCGGCGCACGGGTTCGACTTCAAGGCATGGTCCCGCGCCAGGTAATTGAAGAAACCCCGCCACGCCGAAAGGTGGCGCGCGAGGCTCTTGCCGCCGAGCCCCTGGGCATGGAGCTGGGCCACGAAGCGCCGGATTTGATGCACTCCGAGCCGGTCCAGGGGAATATCGCCCGCCAGCGCGAGAAGCGTTCTCACGTCCCGCTCGTAACTGCCGCAGGTGAGGCGGGACAAGCGCCGCTCATTCGCAAGGTGCGAGAGGAATCCCTGGATATAATTCTCGCCGCCCACGGCCCGGTCTAAGGCGCGTAACGCGAGAGTGCCGCGCTCAACATTTCCCCGATCCGGGTAAGGTACAGAGTACCCATCTCGGGGTAGAAACGCTCCGGGTCCTCGCTCGCCATCGCAAGCAGCCCGAGGGGCTTGTCCCGCCGCAGACCCACCAGGGCATAGGAACGCAGGGCCGGGCGCTGCTCCCCGAACCACCCCCCGACCTCATCCAGTGCGTGAGGGCCACAGTACGGATGCTGGAGCCCCTCCGCCAGGTCGCGAACCGCGGCGCTGACCGGGGAAAACTCGGGCAGCATCAGCGCGTCGGCGTTCACGCCCCAGATGCGCAGGGCCACGTGAGGGACCGCGAAATCCTCCCGCAGGTTAAAACCGAGGGAATGCACCAAGTTCTGCAGGTCGTTGGCGGACAGCAGCGCCAGCGCCAAACGGTGTACCTTCTCGCCGATCGCGTCGTTTTCCTCGCCGAAGCGGAGGAACTCGCGAAGCTTGTCCTCCAGGGACTTGTTCTTCTCCCTCAAGGACACCATCTGCCGCTCGGCGATGGGGATGGCGCGACCCCCGTGGGGATGAGGAACGTAGATTTCGGCCAGCACCTCCGCCTGCTCGTCGAAGAACTCCGGGTGATCCCGAAGGTAGCGCGCCACGTCTTCCGATCTCATGTCATTCCTTCCGTCGCGTTTCCTAGAGTTCAATTTCGCCTTCGAATACGGTTTCAGCCGGACCGGTCATCCACACCGGCTCGCCCTCTCCGGCCCAGCGTACCCTGAGGTCGCCGCCGCGGGTCGAAACCCGCACTGCTTCGTCCAGCAGGCCGCGCTGGATGCCGCTCACGACCGCCGCGCAAGCCCCGGTGCCGCAGGCAAGAGTCTCTCCCGCGCCGCGCTCGTAGACCCGCAGCCGGACGTGTCCGCGGTTCACCACCTCCATGTACCCCGCGTTCACCCGTTTCGGGAACCGCGGGTGCGCCTCGATCAACGGTCCCTGGATGGGAACCGGGGCGGCATCAACACAGGCGACAACCTGCACTGCGTGGGGATTGCCCATGGATACCGCGGAAATTTCCACCTCGCGCCCTTCCACCTCCAGTCGGTAAGTAAGTTCACGTTCATCGGCATTAAAAGGGATCTCCGCGGGCTCGAAGCGCGGCATGCCCATATCCACGGTCACTTGGCCGTCAGCCTCCAGCCGCGGCACGATCACGCCCGCCAGGGTCTCCGCGCGGATTTGGCTGGCCGACGTCAGCCCCCTGTCCCGCACGAAGCGGACGAAGCAGCGAGCCCCATTGCCGCACTGCTCAACCTCGCCGCCATCCGCATTGTAGATGCGGTAGCGGAAGTCGGCGTCGCTGCGCGTCGGCGGCTCCACGAAAAGTATCTGGTCACAGCCGACGCCGAAATGGCGATCGGCGAGAAGACGCAACTTATCGCGGGTCAGCGCTACCCGGGTGGTGACCCCGTCGATCGCCACGAAGTCGTTGCCGAGGCCCTGCATCTTGGTGAACTTGAGCCTCATTGGCAGCGCGTGCGGTAGTGAGTCATGATGCAGAGATCCATGACCACGGTCATGCCGGCCGCCCGGGCACGCCGCGCCGCCTGCTCATCGACGATCCCCTGCTGAAGCCAAAGCCGCCGGAGCCCCCGCCGCAGGCATTCGTCCACGATGGGCCCGATGTGATGTGCCGCGCGGAACACATTGACCAGGTCCACCCGCACCGGAACGCTCGAGAGGTCCGGGTAGGCGGGCTCCCCCAGCACTTCCTTCACCAGGGGCCGCACCGGCACGATCCGGTAGCCAAGCCGCTGAAGGCCGGCGGCAACGCGATGGCTCGGGCGGCTGGCGTGGGGAGACAGACCGACGACCGCGATGGTCTTGACCTCGTTCTTGAGCATGTTGCAGAGGGCATCCGGGTCCGGATTTTCAAAGCTCATGCCGTCACTTGCAGCGCCATGACATAATCGTCCATCACGAAACCACCACCGATGTCCGTCACCACCGCGTCCACTACCTCGAATCCGTGTTTCCGATAGGCGGCTATCGCGATCGCGTTGCGCTTGTTGACCGTCAGGACGAGGCGGTCACAGCCCCGGGACCGTGCCACCTCGGTCGCCCTCTCAATCAGTCGTCCTCCGTAGCCCCGCCGCTGCCGCGCGGTATCAACGTAGAGCTTGTCGAGTTTCATTTCGCCCGGCTTGCCCGTCAAGAAATAGGAACTGAACCCCGCAAGCCGCCCGTCCTCCCGCAAGACGTCCCACCAAATGCCAGCGCGCCCCAGTTCATCGCGGATCACGTCCGGCGAGTAACGCTGGGCAAGCATGTATTCTATCTGGTCGTGGGAGATGATGTCCGGATAGTGGGCATGCCAGATCTCCCTGGCTAAGGCCACGAGGGCGCCGATTCCGTCACGCTCCAGCGGAGCCACCCTCACTGCCGCGGACATCTGCGTCTCAGTAAATCTTGGGTTCACCCGGCGGGCGGGTCTTGAAGCGCCGGTGCAGCCACCAGTACTGCTCCGGCATCTCCAGCACCCGCGCCTCGATGAAATCGTTCATGCGCCGAACGTCCGCCTCCAGATTATCGGACGGGAAATTCTTCCAGGCCGGGTAACACCGCGCCTCGTATCCTTCACCCCCTGGCAACTGGCGGGTGACGATAGGCACCACCGAAGCTCCCGTAATCCGAGCGATTCTCGGCAGCGCCGTTATGGTGGCCGCCGGTACGCCAAAAAACGGCACGAATAAGGAATCCCGGGACCCCAGGTCCATGTCGGGCAGATAGTAAAAGATATGGCCCTCGCGCAGCGCCCTCACCAAGGGCCTGATCCCGTCCTGACGGTGCCACAGGATGCTTTTCTTGCCCAGCCGGACCCGGGCCCGGAGCAGCAATTCGTCGATCTGCTGATTCTTCTGACGGCTATACAAGGCAACACCCTCATAGTCCATCGCAACACGGATGCCCCCCATGTCCATTCCCACGAAATGGGGGGCAAGCAGGATAACCGGCCGCTCGCGCATCGCCTCCAGGTGTTCCACGTCCCGCATCCGCACCAGCCGCTGCACGCGCTCTCGCGAGGACCAGATGAGCACGCCATGCTCGATCATGCTGCGACCCAGGGCACGAAAATGCTTCCTGAGGATGCGCTCGCGCTCCGCTTCGCTCAGCCGCGGAAAGCAAAGGCCCAAATTGGTGCGCGTAATGCGACGGCGCCTCCGGTCGACGATGCCATAGAGACCCCCGAGAGCCGCCCCGATCCGCGCCTGCAGAAGGAAAGGCAGACCGTGAAGCAGCCACAGCAGGAAAATTCCAAACCGGGTCATCGCCGTCAGGCGGCGAGGACGGTCCGGCAGATCTGCTCGATCTGGTTCTCCGTGAGTTCGGGGTACATGGGCAGCGAGAGCACCTGGGCCGCGGCGGCCTCTGCCCGGGGCAGCTTGACGCCCTGGGCGTCCCTCAGGTACGCCTCCTGCTGATGGAGCGGAACCGGGTAATAGACGGCGGAGGCGATATGCGCTGCCCCCAAGGCCTTCTGGATCGCGTCGCGCCGCTCGCTGCGGATGGTGTACTGGTGATACACATGCATCCCCTTGCCGTCCTCAGCAGGCGGAGTGACGCGAGTATTCAGAAGCCGCTCGGTGTAGAGATGGGCATTGCGCCGGCGCAGGCGGTTGTATTCGTCGATGCGCTTGAGCTTCACCCTCAGGATGGCGGCCTGGATCTCGTCCAGCCGGCTGTTGTAGCCCACCAGGGCATGACGGTAGGTGGCGGTGCGGCCATGGTCGCGAAGAATACGCACCGACTGGGCCATGGCGTCGTCGTCCGTCACCACCATGCCGCCGTCGCCGTAGGCCCCCAGGTTCTTGCTGGGATAGAAGGAGAAGCAGCCGATATCGCCGAAGGCACCTGACTTGCGCCCGCCATAGTCGGCGCCGAAGGACTGGGCGCTGTCCTCCACCAAGCGCAGGCCTTGGCGCCGGCAGGTCTCGGCAATGGGCGCCAGATCCGCGGGCTGGCCATAAAGGTGCACCGGCAGCACCGCCCGGGTGCGGGCCGTCACCGCGCGCGCTACCTCCCCGGGGTCAATGTTGAAGGTGTGCGGATCGATGTCCACGAACACCGGCTTTGCGCCAGTATAGGAAATGGCCTCCGCCGTGGCGATAAAGGTGAAAGGCGTGGTGATGACCTCGTCGCCGGCGCCGATGCCGCAGGCGCGCAGCGCCAGGTGCAGCGCGTCGGTCCCCGAGGCACAGGTGATGGCGTGCTTGACGCCGCAATAGGCGGCCGCTTCCTGCTCCAGCGCCTGCACGTTGGGACCGAGAACGAAATGGCCAGAGGCCAGCACCGCGGCCACTTCGCGGTCGAGTTCCTGCTTCAGGCCCTGGTACTGGGCCTTCAGGTCCACCATGGGTATCGTCATCGCGCTTCCCTGAACCTCTTGATCGCCGCTTCCATTTCCCGGTTGACGCGCAGCGCGATTTCCAGAGCCCGCTTCCCGTCCTCGGCGGTCACGGGGGGCGGCACTCCCCGCCTCACGGACTCCAGAAACGCCTTGATTTCCTCCAGCAGCGGGTCCGACTGGGGAAACTCGCGCTCCTCCGCCTCCAATTTCGGCATCCCCTCGCCAGAACTCACTCGACGCACATGACTGACCTTGCGCGTGTGGTAGTCGATGGCGAGGTAGCTGTCATGCTGGAACACGCGTATCCGCCGCATGGCCATCTGGCTCACCCGGCTCGCAGTGACGTTCGCGATGCAGCCGTTGGCAAACTCGAGCCGCGCATGGGCAATGTCCACTTCCCCGGTGAGCACGGGGAAGCCGGCGGCGCGTATGTCCACAATGTCGTTCTTCACCATGTCCAGAATGATGTCGATATCGTGGATCATGAGATCGAGCACCACGTTGACGTCCGTGCCCCGCGGCTTGAATGGGGCCAGGCGGTGGGACTCGACGAACATGGGGTCGTGCAGCACGTCCTGCACCGCCAGGAACGCGGGATTGAATCGCTCGAGATGCCCCACCTGAATCAGCCGGCCACGCTCGTTCCCGATCCGGATCAGGTTCTCGGCCTCTTCCACGGTCTGGGTCACAGGCTTCTCCATCAGGACATGGGCACCGGCCTCCAGGCAGGCCTTGCCCACCGGGAAGTGGTACTCGGTGGGCACCACCACCGACACCACGTCCACCTTGCCCAGGACATCTGCCAGCCGGCTGAAGGGCCGGGTCCCGCATTCCTCCGCCACCGCCCGCGCCCGCGCCTCATCCGTGTCCACGACCCCAACCAGGTCGACTCCTTCGAGTCCCGCGTACTTCTGCGCATGAAAGCGGCCGAGGTAGCCTACGCCGATAACCGCCGCGCGAAGCTGACTCATAACGCGGCGTCCGCCATCTCGTCTCCTCGAGCCGCTTCGGCGGAGACTAACCTGCGCACGCAGGTTACGTCGGAGCCAAAACGCCCCGGGTATCCAAATCCCACGACAGCGGCTCGCATGTTGCTCATCGGACGGCTTCCCCGCGTTCAAGGCCTCGAGCCGCTTCGGCGGAGACTAACCTGCGCACGCAGGTTACGTCGGAGCCAAAACGCCCCGGGTATCCAAATCCCACGACAGCGGCTCGCA
>DKBC01000026.1 GCA_002451065.1 Betaproteobacteria bacterium UBA6910 | reverse complement strand
GCCTGCTTGAAGGGCTCCAGCTTCCAGATGGGCGTGTACTTGGGATTCTCGGTGGTGACGTAGAAGTGGCAGGCCTCCGCGCACATGCCGCAGTGGATACAGGATTCCATGTAGATGGCCGCGGTGCGGCCGAAATCCTTGACGAAGTTCTGCATCGCGCGCTTGACGCGCTCGTCGTCCGGCATCTCGCCCTGCTTATCGAAGCGCACCTCCGGCTTCTTCACCGAGAAGCGCGGCTTGTCGGTCTCCAGGGGATGCTTGACATCGACATCGGCGGTGCTCATAGGGTGGCCCCCTTGCGCTCGAACTGCATGCCTTCCGAGCCCCGGCTGGCGAAGATGGTGAACGCGTGCATCAGCTTGCCGAAGGGGAACCAGACCATCAGCAGTTCCACCGACAGGATGTGTAGCGCGAGCAGCGTCTGGTAGGGGGCGCCGATGTGGCTGTAGGCGAGCAGCCCAGTGGCCAGCGGCGCGAAGGTCACGAACCAGCTGAAGTAATCATCGAAGTTGGAGATCAGGCGCTTGACCGGGCTGATGAGCCGGTGGATCAGCACTGCGATCAGCGCCGCCACCGTGACCGCGCCGAAGAAGAAGATCAGGCCTCCCGGCATGGTGGGCCAGGCGAAACCGAACACCTGCTTGAAGTTCATCCCGATCACGCCGCTGAAGATGTCGGTGAAAAACAGCACGTGGGGCACGTAAAAGAACAGCGCCACCAGGAAGCCGATATGGAACACGTAGCCCAGGACCTCGGTGAATGCGGTGGCGCCGACGAACTCCTTCCTCGGCCAGGACCGCAGGAAGATCAGGCGCAGGCCCATCCAGCTTGCCGGCTTGCGAGGGGCGGACAAGTCCGCCTTCCTGCGCAGGAACAGCACCCCGGTTAGGCGCCACAGCACGCCCACCACGAAGATGGAGATGGCCCACATCAGTGCGGGGCCGCGGGCGAAATCGAGCAGTTCCATGTCATCCCCCCTTGACGATCTTGTCCTGGCGCTTGCGGGCCAGCATGGCGGAGGCGGCGCCCAGGGCCACGCCCGCGGCCGCTGCGGCGCCCAGGGTCTTGGCGTTGCCCCAGGTTCCCGTGGCCAGGGGCTTGTAGAAGCTGCCCTTGTCCCAAAAATCGGGCTCGGAACAGCCCAGGCAGCCNNAATGGACGGCGGTAGCAGCGGTCGTGGATGGTCTCTCCGTAGAACGCCTTGGGCCGGCCGCGGGGGTCCAGCTCCGGCAGCGAGCCGAAAGTGAGGTAGTGGGCGAGCACGCCGGTAATCACCGCGGGAATCGGCGGGCAACCCGGCACGTTCACCACCGGCTTGTCCTTGACGATCTCTGAGACCGGGACCGCCCCGGTGGGATTGGGATTGGCCTTGGGAATGCCGCCGAAGCTGGCGCAGGATCCCACCGCGATCACCGCCGCGGCCCCCTTGGATGACTCCCTGAGGATGTCCAGGTTGCTGTGGCCCGCGATGCAGGAGTAGGCGCCGTCGCGACCCAGCGGAATCGAGCCGTCCACCAGCAGCAGGTAGTTGCCGAAATTTTCCTTCATGGCCTGTTCCCGCGCCGCTTCGGCGGCGCTGCCGGCTGCCGCCATGATCGTCTCCTGGTAGTCGAGCGAAACCAGGTCGAAGATCAGCGTCTCCAAGGTCGGCGAGCCGGAGCGGGTGAGCGACTCCGTGCACCCGGTGCATTCCTGGAACGGCAGCCAGATGACGGAAGGGCGTTTCGACTGGCCCAGCGCCGCCGCCATGGCAGGGACCGAGGTGTGCGGCAGGCCCATCAGGGCCGCCAATGACGCGCAATACTGCAGGAAGCTGCGGCGCGTGACGCCCCGGCTTCGCAGGTGGTCCAGCAGGGTATTCGATCGATTCATGGACGCTCCACCCTGGGTTGTTCGAGCAAGATTCCCGGTGCGTATTAACATCCGCTAATGTACTTTCGGGGTCGCGGGCCTTCTTGACCTAGATCAAAATGCAGGCGATCTTGCGGCAGAAACCACCATGTCGGGAAACTCCCGAGCACATTGATGAAGAATTGCCGGAGCGATGCGTGCAGCAATGTGGCAAGCTCGCCTGCCATTGCCATGAATAGGTATTCCCCCTGCCCGGCGATCGCGCTGCCTGTTCCTTCACTGTTATGACAAGCGATTCGTTGATGGATCGACTGGCCGCCGCTGTCGGAGCGGGAGCCGTATTGCGTGGCGCAGACATGACGCCCCATCTTCGCGATTGGCGCGGCCGCTACACCGGCGCGGCGCGCTGCGTCGTCAAGCCCGCGACGACCGCGGAAGTCGCGGCAGTGGTAACGATATGCGCCGAGGGGCGCGTTGCCATGGTGCCTCAAGGGGGAAACACCGGGCTGGTCGGTGCCGCCACGCCCTCGGGGAGCGGGACCGCGGTGGTGATCAACCTTTCCCGCATGAACCGGATCCGGGAGATCGACCTTCAAAACAATACCCTCACCGCGGAGGCGGGGTGTCTGCTGCAGCAGGTGCAGGAGGCGGCGGCCGGCGCTGACCGGCTGTTCCCGCTGTCATTGGCGGCGGAAGGGAGTTGCGAGATCGGCGGCAACCTGTCCACCAATGCCGGTGGCGTGGCTGTGCTTCGCTACGGCAACGCCCGCGAGCTGGTCCTCGGCGTCGAGGTGGTGCTCCCGGACGGGCGCATCTGGAATGGCCTGCGGGGCCTGCGCAAGGACAACACGGGTTACGACCTGAAGCATTTGTTCATTGGGGCCGAGGGCACGCTTGGCATCATCACCGCGGCGGTGCT
>DKBC01000133.1:323-4164 GCA_002451065.1 Betaproteobacteria bacterium UBA6910 | reverse complement strand
GAACGCCACCGCCTTGGCCGCGATAACGTGCATGAGCGGTCCGCCCTGGATGCCGGGGAAGATGCTGGAGTTGAGGACCTTCTCGTGCTGGGCCCCCGCCAAGATGATCCCGCCGCGGGGGCCACGCAGCGTCTTATGGGTAGTGCTGGTGACAAAGTCGGCGATACCGACAGGGCTGGGGTAGAGTCCCGCCGCCACCAAGCCGGCGTAATGGGCCATGTCTGCCATCAGGTAGGCTCCCACGCTGTCGGCTATCTCGCGGAAGCGCTTCCAGTCGATTCTGAGCGCATAGGCAGAAGCCCCCGCCACCACCATCTTGGGCTTGTGCTCCCGGGCAAGTCGCGCCACCTCGTCGTAATCGATGGCCTCGGTGTCCGAGCGCAGCCCGTAGGTGAAGCTCTTGAACAGCTTGCCGCTGAAATTGACCGCCGCGCCATGGGAGAGGTGCCCCCCATGCGCGAGGGACATGCCAAGAATCGTGTCGCCAGGCGCGAGCATCGCATGGTAGACGGCGGCATTGGCCTGGGAGCCTGAGTGGGGCTGGACGTTTGCATAGTCCGCCTTAAACAGTGCCTTGGCCCGCTCGATGGCGAGCTGCTCGGCGATGTCCACGTACTCGCAGCCGCCGTAATAACGCTTCCCGGGGTAACCCTCGGCGTACTTGTTCGTAAGAACCGAGCCCTGGGCCTCCAGCACGGCTGGGCTCGCGTAGTTCTCCGAGGCAATCAGCTCGATATGGTCCTCCTGCCGCTGGAGTTCCCGCTCCATAGCCTGCCAGAGTTCGGAATCCACCGCTTGGATCGTGTGCTTGGCGCTGAACATGGCCGGACATCCGTAAGAAAGTGAAGAGGCGGGATTTTACCATTTTGCGCATGCGCCTACCCACCAGACCCCGCCGTCCCCGGGAGATCGGGCTGGTGTAACATGCTCCCGCGGCCGTACCGATGGACCGGGCCCGCCCTAGCTCGCCTTACCGCATCCCGGAGAACACCATGAAAAGACGTGCCTTACTGATGCAAGCCGGCGCCGGCTTCGCTGCCAGCGTGCTTGCCGCCCCTGCCGTCGCCCAGACGCTGCCGGCCATCCGCTGGCGCATGGCCACCAGCTGGCCCAAGAGCCTCGACACCCTGTTCGGCACCTGCCAGGCGATTGCGGACCGCGTCTCCCGGCTCACCGAAGGCAAGTTCCAGATACGGCCCTATGCGGCGGGCGAAATCGTGCCGGGCCTGCAGGTGCTGGACACGCTGCAGCAGGGTACGGTCGAGTGCGGGCACACCGCCGGTTACTACTATATCGGCAAGAACCTGGCCTTTGCTTTCGACACCGCCGTGCCCTTTGGCCTCAACAGCCGGCAGCAGAACTCCTGGCAGTACTACGGCGGCGGGCTCCAGCTCCTGCGGGAACTGTACGGACAGTATGGGTGCATCCAGTTCCCGGCGGGGAACACCGGGATGCAGATGGGGGGATGGTTCCGCAAGGAAGTTCGATCCCTGGCCGATCTCAAGGGGCTCAAGATGCGCATTCCCGGCCTCGGGGCGCGCGTCATGGCGAACCTCGGGGCGGTGCCCCAGAACCTGGCCGCCCCGGACATCTACCCCTCCCTGGAGCGGGGAGCCATCGACGCCACCGAATGGGTCGGTCCCCACGACGACGAGAAGCTCGGATTCCACAAGGTGGCCAAGCACTACTATGCCCCCGGGTGGTGGGAGACTTCGGCCCAGGTCAGCCTGCTGGTGAACCTGGAGCAATGGGACAAGCTGCCGAAGCCTTACCAGGAGGTCCTGGGCGTAGCCTGCAAGGAGGCCAACCTGGACATGACCGCCGAGTACGACGCCAAGAACACCGCAGCGCTGCAAAAGCTGCTGAAGGCGGGGGTGCAGCTGCACACCTTTCCGGACGACGTCATGAAGGCGGCCCAGAAGGTATCGTTCGACATCTACCAGGAGGAGGCCGCGAAGAACCCGGGATTCCGAAAAATCTACGACAACTGGAAGAAGTTCCGGGAGGGGCAGGTGCAGTGGTTCGGGGCCAACGAAAGCGTCTACGAGCGATTCGCCGCCGACAACCGGATCTGATCCGGCGGCCACCAGGCAACGGAACCGTTCCGGCTAGTGTCGGCCGAAGGCCTCTACGCTCAGGCTCACCATCCCCGGGAAAGCAATCACCAGCGCCACCATGATAAGTTGGATGGCCACCCAGGGCACCGCGCCCCAATAGATGTCCCCGGTCTTCACTTCGGCGGGCGCAACGGACCTGAGGTAGAAAAGGGCGAAGCCGAAAGGCGGGTGCATGAAGGAGGTCTGCATGTTGACTCCCAACAGTACCCCGAACCACACCAAGTCGATGCCGAGCTTCTCCGCCGCCGGCGCCAGCAGCGGGATAACGATGAAAGCAATCTCGAAGAAATCCAGGAAGAACGCCAGCAGGAATACGAACAGGTTCACGAAGATCAGGAACCCCAACACCCCGCCGGGCAGCGACGTCAGCATGTGCTCGATCCAGAGATCTCCGTCCACGCCACGGAAAACCAGACTGAACACCTGAGACCCGATGAGTATGAAGATCACCATGGTGGTGATCCTCAGGGTCGTGTCCATGCTCTGCCGCAGCAGGTCCCGGGTCAGCCGCCGCTTCAGCAGGGACAGGCCCAGGGCGCCCATCGCGCCCATGGCGCCAGCCTCGGTGGGCGTCGCCCAGCCCAGCAGGATGGTGCCAAGCACCAGGAACATCAGCACCAGAGGCGGCAGCAAGGAGACCAGAATGCCTCGCAACAGTTCTCCCGCCGAACGGGTGCGGGCCCCGAGGGACAGGGCTGGCGCCGCGCCGGGCTTTGCCAGCGTCAAGCCTAGGACGTAGAGGCAAAACAGCCCCACTAGCGCAAAGCTGGGAAGGAAGGCGCCCGCGTACATTTCGCCCACACTCCGCCCCAGCACGTCGGCCAGGATAATCAGCACCAGCGATGGTGGAATGATCTGGGCGATGGTGCCCGAAGCCGCCACGACTCCGGTGGCGAGCCGCGGGTCATAGCCGTGGCGCAGCATCACCGGAAGCGAGATCAGGCCCATAGCGATGACCGAGGCGGCCACTGTGCCACTGATCGCGGCGAGCAGCGCGCCCACCAGAATCACCGCGTACGCCAGCCCGCCCTTCACCGGGCCAAACAACCGGCCCGCCGCCTCCAGCAGGTCCTCGGCGATGCCGCACCGCTCCAACAGCGAGCCCATGAAAGTAAAGAACGGGATGGCGAGCAGGATGGAGTTGGCCATGATGCCGAAGATTCGCTCTGGCATGGCCTGCAGCAGGGCCGGCTGAAAGAATCCCTGCTGGATCCCGAGCAGCCCGAAGCCGAGCCCCACCGCCGCCAGGGAAAACGCCACCGGGTACCCCACCAGCAGGAACAGCACCAGCCCCACGAACATGAGCGGTGCCATTACGTCGAGGGAGATCACTCCAGAGGCCTCCGGTAGCCGTGTGCCGGGCGATAGTCGCCGGTGAGAACAGCAACCCGCTTGATGATTTCCGCCAGTCCCTGCAGCGCGAGCAAAGCGAAACCTAATGGCACCAGCAGCTTCACGGGCCAGCGTAGCAGGCCGCCGGGATCCGGCGATGTTTCCCCGATCGCGAAAGAGTTCATGAACATGGGCCAGGAAAGCCAACTGATAAGCACCGCAACCGGCAGCAGGAACAGCAGCCCCCCCGCGATGTCGATCACCGCCCGGGTCTTCTCCGGGAACCGCGCGTAGAAGATGTCCACCCGCACATGGGCGTCGTGTTTCAGCGCATAGCCGGCGGCCAGCAGGAACATGGCGCCAAACAAGTACCACTGGATCTCGAGCCAGGC
>DKBC01000133.1:0-220 GCA_002451065.1 Betaproteobacteria bacterium UBA6910 | reverse complement strand
TCTCGCCGCCCTCGACCCAGAATCCCGCGGCGCCCCGGGAATAGTCGCCAGTGACCAGGTTGATGCCGTGTCCCAGCAATTCGGTCACCAGCAGGCCCTTTCCCATTTCACGGAGCAGTTCCTCGAATTCCAGGCTACCGTTTTCTAGCACCAGGTTGTGATTGCCCCCCGCATTGCCCGTGGACCGCATCCCCAGCTTGCGCGCCGCATAGCTGCCCAG
>DKBC01000122.1 GCA_002451065.1 Betaproteobacteria bacterium UBA6910 | reverse complement strand
GCCACCAACCGGCCGGACGTGCTCGACCCGGCGTTGCTCCGGCCTGGGCGCTTTGACCGCCAAGTGGTGGTGCCGCTTCCGGACATCCGCGGCCGGGAGCAGATCCTGATGGTTCACATGCGCAAGGTGCCGGTGGCGCCCGACGTGCGCGCCGATATCCTGGCCCGGGGCACCCCGGGGTTCTCCGGCGCCGATCTTGCCAATCTGGTGAACGAGGCGGCCCTGTTCGCGGCCCGCGGCAACAAGCGGCTGGTGGACNNGATCATCATGGGCGCGGAGCGCCGTTCCATCGTGATGCCGGAGGAGGAGCGCCGCAACACCGCGTACCATGAGTCCGGGCATGCGGTTGTGGCCAAGTGCCTGCCCAAGACCGACCCGGTGCACAAGGTTACCATCATCCCCCGTGGCCGCGCCTTGGGGGTGACCATGCAGTTGCCGGAGCAGGACCGCTACAGCATGGACAAGGAGCACCTGCTGCAGAACATCGCGGTGCTGTTTGGCGGCCGCATCGCCGAGGAGGTGTTCATGGGACAGATGACCACCGGCGCCTCCAACGACTTCGAGCGCGCGACCGAGATGGCGCGGCGCATGGTGACCCAGTGGGGCATGAGCGAGGAACTCGGCACCATGGTCTACGGCGAGAACGAGGGTGAGGTGTTCCTCGGGCGCTCCGTGACGGTCCACAAGAACGTGTCCGAGTCCACCATGCAGAAGGTGGATGCCGAGATCCGGCGCATCATCGATCAGCAGTACGCGCTGGCCCGGCGCCTCATCGAGGAAAACCGGGACAAGGTGGAAACCATGGCCAAGGCACTGCTGGAGTGGGAAACCATCGACGCCGATCAGATCAACGACATCATGGACGGGCGGCCGCCACGGCCGCCGAAGCCGGCGCAGCCCCCGGCTTCGCCGCCCCCGGCGGACAAGCCGAGTCCTAGCCCGACCATACGGCCGGCCCAGGAGACCTGAAAACTGCCGCAACAGCCAGGCGTGGGGTGTAGAATCGCACCCCACGCTTTTTTTGCTCCATGATTCTTCGAGCCGGTCGTTTTCGCCTCGACCTGGGCAGGCCCCAGGTAATGGGCATCGTCAACGTTACCCCGGACTCCTTCTCCGACGGGGGCGCGCACGCATCCCCCGGCCTGGCGGTGGATTTTGCCCAGCGGCTGGTGGAGGACGGGGCTCAGATCCTGGACATTGGGGGCGAGTCGACCCGACCCGGGGCGGAACCGGTGAGCGTCGCCCAAGAATTGGACCGGGTGATGCCGGTGCTGGAGCATTTGAAGGATTTGGCGGTCCCCATTTCCATCGACACCTACAAGCCCGAAGTCATGCGGGCTGCCCTGGCGGCCGGCGCCAGCATCGTCAACGACGTGAAGGCGTTGGGGGAGCCGGGGGCGATGGAGGCGGTGGCGGGCAGCGATGCCGCGGTCTGCCTGATGCACATGCAGGGCGAGCCGCGCACCATGCAGGACAATCCCCGTTACGCGGACGTGGTACGGGATGTGAAGGAATTTCTCGCGTCGCGCCTGGCCGCCGCGGAGGCCGCCGGGATGAGCCGGGAACGGCTGTTGCTCGATCCGGGTTTCGGTTTTGGCAAGACCTTTGCTCACAACCTGGAGTTGTTGCGGCACCTGGACGCGTTCTCCGAACTGGGCGTTCCGCTGCTGGTGGGAATTTCCCGCAAGGGCATGCTGGGCAAGATTACCGGGCGCGACCTTGGCGAGCGGGTTCACGGCAGCGTCGCCGCTGCCTTGCTGGCGGTGATCAGGGGGGCATCTATCGTCCGGGTGCATGACGTGCGGGCTACCCGGGACGCCCTCGAGGTCTACAACGCCGTGAGCGGTTAGAGAACATGGCCAGGCGATATTTCGGCACGGACGGCGTGCGGGGACGGGTGGGAGATCCACCGATTACTCCCGATTTCGTGATGAGGCTGGGCTATGCTGCCGGGACGGTGCTGGCGGCGGCCGAAGCAGTGCGCTCCGGAGGCGACCACGCCGCGGTGGTGATCGGAAAAGACACCCGCATTTCCGGGTACATGCTGGAGTCGGCCCTGGAGGCCGGCCTCTCCGCCGCCGGTGTGGACGTGCTGCTTTGCGGACCCATGCCGACGCCGGCGGTTGCATACCTGACCCGGGCCCTGCGGCTGCAGGCGGGAATCGTCATTTCCGCGTCCCACAATCCGTTCGAGGACAACGGCATCAAGTTCTTCTCGGCCGAGGGCGCCAAGTTGCCGGACGCCACCGAGGAGGCCATTGAGGCTGCCCTCGATTTGCCGATGCTGACCATGCCCTCGGCCCGCCTGGGGAGGGCACGGCGGGTGAACGACGCGGCCGGCCGCTACATCGAGTTTTGCAAGAGCACATTCCCCAATCACCTGGATCTGCGGGGAATGCGCCTGGTGGTGGACTGCGCCCACGGAGCGACTTATCACATCGCGCAACCGGTTTTTCACGAGCTGGGCGCCCACGTGGTGGCCGTGGGCGCGCGCCCCGATGGCCTCAACATCAACCGTGAGTGCGGCGCCACCCATCCCGACGCCCTGAAGAAGGCGGTGCGGGAGCTGGGAGCGGAGCTGGGCATTGCCTTCGACGGCGACGGGGACCGGGTGGTGATCGCGGATGCCGAAGGCGTTCTCTATGACGGCGACCAGCTGCTGTACGTCATCGCCCGCCATCGGCTGAACACCGGTACCCTCAAAGGCGGGGTGGTCGGCACCCTCATGACCAACCTGGCGGTGGAACTGGGGCTGGGCCGATTGGGAATTCCGTTTGCCCGGGCCAAGGTGGGCGACCGCTACGTGCTCGAATTGCTGCAGGAGAACGGCTGGCAGCTTGGCGGCGAGGGGTCGGGACATATTATCTGCCTCGATCGCCACACCACCGGCGACGGCATCGTTTCTGCGCTCCAAGTCCTGCATGCCATGCGGGAAACCGGCTCCACGCTGCGGGAGCTGACCGCCGAGGTTGAGCTCTATCCGCAGGTCCTGGTCAATGTCCGGGTGCCCAAGGGTTTTGACCACCGCCAGAGCGCACAGCTTCAGGCGGCGGTGCGCGAAGCGGAAGCCGATCTCGGCACCTCCGGCAGGGTCCTGCTCCGGCCTTCCGGCACCGAGCCGGTGCTGCGGGTGATGGTGGAGGGAGAAGCGCGCGCCCGGGTGGAGAGCTGGGCGGAGCGCATCGCCGAAGCGGCCCGCAGTTCGGTTCCGGCCTGAGGCCACCGCCCCCGATCTTCGTTCCGTTTGTCATCGCCCGGCAATGGGCGCGGCGTATCGTCTTCGACATACAGGAGATGCGCCATGACCGATGTTCCCTTGACAGGCCGTCGTTTGTGCGAGGCTCGCCGGGGCCTTGCTCCGGATCCACAGCGCAAGTGGTTCTGCCTCGCATATCTGCCAATCCCGATTCGGCGCTTGGCTCAAGCCAAGGAGCAGCCTGAAGCTCCACGGGAGGCAGCCGTCAGACCCATTTACCTGTTTTGCGCCGCTGACAGTTAACCATCTGATGGGTGAATGCGGCCTTAAATCAGGGTGCTAGATGGAGCGCGGGTTTTAACGAAACTGCAACATTCCGCCTGTAACATTCCCCCTGTTTAATCGACATGCCAATTTTCAGGAGAACCGAATGAACAAAGTTCTTGCCCGGGGCCGAATTCTGTCCGGATTGCTTATTTCGCTCGGATGGGGAGCGTCTCTAACGGCGGCTGCCGCGGCCCCCATCGTGACCATCGACGGGTCCAGTACGGTGTTCCCCATCACCGAGGCCGTGGCCGAGGAGTTCCAGAAGGCCAAGAAGGGCGCCGTGCGGGTGACCGTGGGCATCTCCGGGACCGGCGGCGGATTCAAGAAGTTCTGCCGCGGCGAGATCGATATTGCGGACGCCTCCCGGCCCATCAAGAAGTCTGAGATGGAGGACTGCGCGAAGGCTGGGATCAAGTACATCGAGCTTCCGGTGGCCTACGACGCGTTGACCGTGGTGCTTAATCCCGAAAACACTTGGGCGAAGAACCTCTCGGTTGCAGACCTGAAGAAGATCTGGGAGCCGGAGGCCAAGGACAAGATCACGAACTGGAAGCAGGTGCGCCCGGAATGGCCGGACATGCCGCTAAAGCTTTACGGACCGGGCACGGACTCCGGGACCTTCGAGTACTTCACCGAGGCGATCATGGGCAAGGCCAAGGCAAGCCGCCCCGACTACACCGCATCGGAGGATGACAACACCCTGGTGACGGGCGTTTCGCGGGACAAAGGCGGACTGGGCTATTTCGGCTACGCCTACTACGCGGAGAACACCAAGAAACTCGCTGCGGCGTCCATCGACAATGGCAAGGGGCCGGTTGCGCCCTCCGAGAAATCGGTGGAGGACGGCAGCTACCAGCCCCTGTCGCGCCCGGTCTTTATTTATGTCAGCGAAAAGGCGCTCGACAAGCCCGAGGTCAGGGAGTTCGTCGATTTCTATATGAAGAACGCCCCCCAGTTGGTCAAGGAAGTGAAGTATGTCCAACTGCCCGCGAAGGTTTACTCCACCAATCTGGAGCACATCGCCCAGAAGAAGCTGGGCACCGTTTTCGGCGGCAAGTCCGAGGTCGGTTTGAAGATCGAGGACCTAGTCAAGCGCGAAGGCAGTCTCTGACGGATTTGAGGAGGAAAGGGGGGCGGTGCCAGCCGCCCCCCTTTTGTGTTAGTTTTGCGCAGGTTCCCGCTCGGGGCTTGCGCCCGTGACCCCTGAAGAGGGATCCGATGTCCTCTATACCCGTGACTTACGATACAGAATCGCACGCGGCCGCTCTGGCGGCCTCTGGGCTGCGGCGCGGCCACGCCAGCCGGGTCAAGGAGCGCGCCATAGAGTTCGTGCTGTTCCTCGCCGCGCTGTCCTCGGTGCTGACGACCGTTGCCATCGTCGTAATCCTGGTCGAGGAATCTTTTCAGTTTTTCCGCCAGGTTCCGCTCTCCAGTTTCCTGTTCGGGACCGAGTGGACGCCCCTGTTCGCGGAGCCGAAGTACGGCATCCTGCCGCTGCTCACCGGCACCCTGATGTCCTCGGGCATTGCGCTCCTGGTGGCGGTTCCAATGGGAACCATCATCGCCATCTACCTAAGCGAGTTTGCCTCCTTCCGGGCCCGCGAATCGGCCAAGCCGTTCCTGGAATTGCTGGCGGGCATCCCCACCGTGGTCTACGGCTACTTCGCGCTTCTATTCGTGACCCCGATCCTGCAGCGGATCATTCCGGGGCTTTCCGGGTTCAATCTGCTGAGCGCGGGCCTGGTCATGGGCATCATGATCATTCCCTATGTCAGCTCCATCTGCGAGGACGCCATGCGCGCGGTACCCATGGCCATGCGCGAGGGGTCCTACGCCATGGGCGCGACACGGCTTCAGACTGCGCTGCGGGTGGTGACGCCCGCGGCCACTTCGGGGATCGCGGCCGCCTATATCCTTGGGATTTCCCGGGCGGTGGGCGAGACCATGGTGCTGGCGATCGCGGCCGGCAACCAGCCAAATTTCACGGCCAATCCCCTGGAGCCGGCCCAGACCATCACGGCCTACATTGTTTCGGTGAGTCTGGGCGACCTGCCCCACGGCGGCGTGGGTTACCGGACGATTTTCGCCGCGGGGCTGACCCTGTTCATTGTGACCCTATTCTTCAACCTGATCGGTCACGCCATGCGCAAAAAATTCCGGGAGGCCTACTGAGATGAGTGCGGCTTCCAGCCACGCTCCGGACAGCGTTCGGGAAATCCGGCAACTCATCGCGCGGCACAAGCGCTGGGACTACATCTTTGTCACCATCGGCCTGGTGTGCCTGATGGTGGGGGTAATTGCATTTACCGCGCTGTTTCTGAGCATGCTGATCCAGGGCGCCCCCCGGCTCAGCCTGGATTTCTTTACCTCCTTCCCCTCGCGCAAGCCGGAAATGGCGGGCATATTGTCCGCCTGGGTGGGATCGGTGCTGGTGATGCTGGTGACCGCCCTGGCCGCAGTGCCGCTCGGGGTCGCCGCGGGGGTTTACCTGGAGGAATACGCGCCCAAGAACTGGGTCACCGACATCATCGAGATCAACGTCACCAACCTGGCAGGGGTTCCCTCCATCATCTACGGTTTGCTGGCCCTGGGCGTATTCGTCTACGGGCTGGACCTTGGCCGCAGCATTCTCTCCGCGGGGCTGACTCTGGCGCTGCTGATCCTGCCGGTGGTGATCGTGGCGACCCGGGAGGCGATCCGGGCGATCCCGGTGGGAATTCGGGAAGGGGCCTATGCCCTGGGAGCCACCAAGTGGCAGACCACGCGGGACCACATCCTTCCCTATTCGTCCGCGGGCATCCTGACCGGGATCATCATCGGCCTGGCTCGGGCCATCGGCGAGACGGCGCCCATCATCACCATCGGGGCCCTCACCTTCATTGCGTTCCTGCCGCCAGCCCCGCTTACCACCCAGCCTCCGTTCATATCCTTCGAGTGGCTGATGGCTCCGTTCACCGTCATGCCGATCCAGATGTTCAACTGGGTGTCGCGACCGGAGGAGGCGTTTCAGGTCAATGCCGCCGCGGCGGGCCTGGTCCTGGTCGTAATGACGCTCGCCATGAATGGCCTGGCCATCTGGCTGCGTTACCGCCTGCGCAGGAACCTCAAGTGGTAGGAGCCGCCATGCCCGAGGAAGCCATGCCTCCCGTCAAGTCCTCAGTGAACAACCTGAGTTTCTATTACACCGACTTCAGGGCCCTCAAGGACGTCAATCTCCCCATCTACGAGAAGCAGGTCACCGCCCTGATCGGACCCTCCGGCTGCGGCAAGTCCACGCTGTTGCGCTGCTTCAATCGCATGCATGATCTCTACCCGGGCAACCGCTACGAGGGGGAGATCCGCCTGCTCCCGGACAACGTGAACACCCTGGACCCCCAGGTAGATCCGATCGAGGTTCGGATGCGCATCAGCATGGTGTTCCA
>DKBC01000229.1 GCA_002451065.1 Betaproteobacteria bacterium UBA6910 | reverse complement strand
ATTCCTGGCATTCGCTTTGACTGGCATCGCAGTGGTCGCGCAGGCGTCAGCTGCAGACCGGATAGCAGACGATGAGCCGGCAACGGTGGCAGACGCCATGCGAGTGCTCGATCTGACTGTCAGTGGTCATCAGTTTTCAGCCGGTTGGGCCTTGTTGGCTGAGGGAAGTGGCCGGGGGTTGATGGTCAGGTCGGCAGGCCACGGTGCGATGAAGCCACTGGTCGGGTAACGAGTCGGGGTGGGTAGCGTCTGGAGAAGGGGGAATTAAGGTAGAGGTGAAGTAGGCAGCGACAACGCTGCTGTGTGAGAAAAGAGACGCCTCGGGTCGAAGGAATCAACTTCGACTCGAGGCTTGACCTTCGGGAGCGAAACCTCCCTTGGGCCCCCTTCAGCTTGCTTCATTTCGCTGGGGATTTCAATGTCCCCCGTGCCAGCCACGGTCGCGGCAGTGCTTGTACGAAGGTTGCGGGCGTCGGTTCCTTCCCTGCTGCGCGCGACGGTACTACTGCAGCCCTACGTGTCGCGAAGCCGCCCGCCGCTGGTCGCAGTCCAGGGCTCAGGAGAAGTATCGGGCCAGTGAGCAGGGAAAGGCCTGCCGGCGCGAACAGTGCCGCCGCTATCGAGAACGCTGCCGTGAGCGGGGCGAAGCTTCGGAAAGTGCCGGCGAGCGGGCCGCGAAAACGGCGTGCGAGGGTCATCACCAGGAGCCGAGAGAGCCCAGCGGGGAAAAAATTTGTTGCGACCGGCCTGGCTGTTACAACCGGTTCGTGCTCTCGGCCCGTTCGCCTTTTCAGCGGTTCTGTAGTTCGGGCTGCCGGGAAGCTTTGCGCGCCGCGAGGACGGTCGAGCGGCGTTGGCAGGAGGGTTGTGGCGATTGCCCGTGGCGGGGTCTGGTCGACCGGCTGCCGCCAGGGCGTGGCCCCTGAGTTCCGTGTTCGATATGGACCGGCTTGCACGGGCATCTATTCTGAGAGGGCGTGGTCGCGCCCGAGGCGACGACGAAGTACTGAATCCAGTGAGGGTGCAGAGGAGAGGCTTTTTTTCGGCTCGGTGGGGAGGCGTCGGCGATGGACTGGTCACGGGGAGAAATTCAGTTTTTCGGCCTGGAGCAATTCGACGAGCGTTACGGTTGCTACCGGTTGGCGGCGCGGGAGGCGGAAGGGGCGATGATTTCGTCCTTGCGGCAGTTCGGCCAGATGTCGCCGGTGGTCTGTTGTCTGCGGGAGGAACGGCCCTGCTTGATCGATGGTTACCAGCGTCTGCAGGCGGCACGGCGAATCGCGGAGTTGACGTGTTTGAGCACGCGGTTGATCGAAGTGGATGATCGCCAGGCGAAGGTGGCCATGTACCGGCTGAACCAAGTGGGACGGCGGGTGCACGTGTTGGAGGAGGCCTGGTTGGTGTACGCCTTGGTTCGGGAGGACGGCCTGTCGCAGCTGGAGGTGGGGCAGCTCTTGGGGCGACACAAGAGTTGGGTCTGCCGGCGTTTGGCGTTGTTGGAGAAGCTGTCCCCGCAGGCACGTCAGGACCTGCAGTTGGGCCTCTTGTCGGCCTCTGCGGCCAGGCAGTTGCTGCGGTTGCCACATGGCAACCAGGGAGAACTGCTGGAATGCCTGCGGCGGGAAGGGTTGACGGTGGGCGAAGTGCGGGAGGTCGCGGACTTGCTGTTGGCTTCGAGCACTCGGGAGCAGAAAGAGTTCGTGTTGGAGAAGCCGCGCCAAGCGTTGGCGCAAGCGCGTGGCGGGCCGACGCGTGCTTGGGATCCGCGGCTGAGCACGGCGGGGAACCGGGTGGCCCGTAAGCTGGCTGGCGTGTTGGACTTTCTGGCCGGGATGGAGAACTGGCTTCGTCACCGCGGGCGTGGCGAGTTATCGCTCTGCGATGGCGGGATTCTGTTGCCGGGCTTCGAGCGTTTGGCTCGGGATAGTCGCGTGGTCGGGGAACTAGCCGAGGATCTGGTGGGGGAGCTGAAGTTGGCATGAACCAAAACACGATCAACGAGATCGTGCGGTTGTGGCGGGGAGGCAGTTCCCGACGCCGGATCGCACGCCAGTTGGGGATTTCGCGTTATCAGGTGGAGCGCCTGATCCGGGCGCACGAAAGCGGGCGTCGCGAAGGCACCACGGCGGCTCTGCTGCCGCGGGCGAAGCGCAAGCGGGCCAGTTGCCTGGACGATTATGAGGCGAACCTGGCCCAGCTCTGGGAGCGGTACCCGGAGATCACGGCGGTGCGGGCGCACGAAGAGCTGCAAAAGCTTGGCTTCCGAGGAGGCTACAATGTGGTCAAGCGTCGTTTGCGTCAATTGCGGCCGGCCCGGAGGTCGGAATTCGTACAGCGCTTTGAAACGGGTCCCGGGGCCCAGGCCCAGATGGACTATTCCACGTACACGATTCGTTTCGCCCAAGAAGGTCCGCGCCGCGTGCACTTGTTCAGCTACGTGTTGGGCTATTCCCGCCGCCAGTATCTGCGGTTCGTCGAAGGCCAGGATTTCAGCACCACGATCCGGGAGCATGTGCGGGCCTTCGAGTATTTCGGGGGCTGCGCGGCGACCTGCCTGTACGACAACCTGAAGGTGGTCGTCACGGGGTACGAGGGCGACGAACCGGTCTACAACACACGCTTCCTGGCCTTCGCCACGCATTACGGCTACCGTCCCTGGGCGTGCCGGCCTTATCGAGCCCGGACCAAAGGCAAAGTGGAGCGGCCGTTTCACTATGTGGAAACGAACTTACTCAACGGCCGTACCTTCCAGTCGCTGGAGCATCTGAACGATGTCACGCGGTGGTGGCTGGAGCACGTGGCGGACGTGCGGATGCATCGGGAAACGAAACAGCGTCCCCTGGACCGCTACCAGGAGGAGCGTGCCCATCTGATTCCGCTGCCGGCTCAGGCCTACGACACGGCGGAGGTGGTCTACCGCTACGTCAGTGGCGAGGGCCTGATCGTGTACTGCCAGAACCGCTACTCGGTGCCTTGGCGTTACCTCGGGTTGATGGTTCCGGTGCGAGTCACGGAGGACGAAGTCGTCATCTATGGTCCGCAGATCGAGGAGATCGCTCGTCATCCGCTGCTGCCGCGTCAGGTCACGGGGAAGACCAGCTGCCGCCCGGAGCATCAGCCTGGCGACGATGGCGAGAAGAAATACGAACTGCTGAAACAGCGGTACGCCGAACTGGGAGAGGTGGCCAGCCGCTTCTTCGACGGCCTGATTCGCCGCCGCCGCTATGGCAAAGACGAGGCCCAGAAGATCCTGGCCCTGTTGGAGACGTATGCGCGCCGGGACCTCCTGGCGGCGATCGAGCGGGCCGTACGCTATGGCGCTTATGCGCGGTCGGCCATCGAACGCATTCTGGCCGTCTCCGCCACGCCCCGGCCGGCGTTGGACAAGTTGGCCGAGAAAGAGAGCCAGCAACTGAAGTCCCTGCTGGGCGATCGCCCCGTCCAGCCCCGTTCGAGCCAAGAGTACGGGGAACTGTTCCGTCAACCGCCTTCGGAGTCCGTGAACGATGAAGCCACTCGCAACGACCCGCCGCCAGAGCAAGACCAATCCCAGGGCGGACCTGCGCACGAGAATCCTGGAACACCTGAAGACGTTGGGGGTCGGCCTGAGTGAGACGCATCTGGACCAGACGCTGCACCAGGCCGAAAACCAGTCCTGGTCCTACCTCGAATTCTTCGAGGGCGTCTTGAGCCAGCCTGCGGAAACCCGCCGCCAGCGCGCTCTGGAACGACGGATCCGCGAGGCCCGCTTCCCCGCCATGAAGACCCTGGAAGACTTCGACTGGCAGTTCAATGCCCAAGCCATCGACCGCCTGCAGATCGAGGAACTGGCGAGCGGTGATTTTATCCGTCGGCGGGACAACTTGCTCGTGGCCGGGCAGAGTGGTGTCGGGAAGAGTCATCTCCTGGAAGGGATCGGGCGTCGGGCCTGTCTGCACGGCTACGGCGTCCGCTTTACCACCAGCGAGGAACTGCTCGCGGATCTGATCGCCTCCCTGGCCGACGGCACGACTGCCAAGCGTGTCCGCTACTGGACGGGCCAGGACCTGCTCATCATCGACGGCTTCGGCTTCGATCGGATCGAACGGGAACAGACCCCGCAAGCCTTGAGCCTGCTCTACAAAGTCATCGACCGGCGAAGCACGCGACGGTCCACCGCGCTGATCACCAACATCGACTTCGAGGACTGGAATGCCTACCTGGGCGATCCGGTGATGGTGATGGCCTTGCAGGATCGTCTGGTCTACAAGGCGATCATGTTAAAGATCGAGGGCAAGTCCTATCGCGCGCACCAAGCCCAACTCCTCCAACCCCCGGGAAACCCCCAGAAGCCCAAGCTCAAGTCGTCCGAGTCCGCCCGCCGCCCCCCACGCTGAACGCCACCATGCCTGGCATCGACTTCGCCGCCGTCCGTGCTGCCGTCTCTCTACAGGACGTCTTGAACTTGATCGAGTTCCGTCCGGTCCGACGAAATCAACGCGGTCTCCGCGGTAGCTGTCCATTCGGCTGCGACGGCTCGCCACGCGACTTCGCGGCCTATCTGGAAACGAACCGCTACTACTGCTTCTCCTGCCGCCGCGGCGGCAACCAACTGGAACTTTGGGCTCGCCTCCAGCGGCTTCGCCTCTACGACGCCGCGCTCGACCTCTGCCAGCGCCTGCACATCGAAGTCCCGCTCATCCATCGCTGGTAATCGCGCCGCATCCTCCCTCATCCCTCGTCTGCTGTCCGCTCAAGCACTCCCTCCCCAAGCACATCCCCAGTTCCGTCACGCAACCACCGAACTGGCTGATTCTCGTGACCAAAGTGGCTCAATTCTTAGTGACCGCCGATAAGCGATTGTCCTTCAGGGTAATTACCAGGGCGTCCATTATTGGCGTTTCATCCTCGAAC
>DKBC01000123.1 GCA_002451065.1 Betaproteobacteria bacterium UBA6910 | reverse complement strand
ATCCTGCTCACCAGCATGGACCGGGACGGAACCCGTAACGGCTTCGATCTGCCCCTGACGCGGGCCATTGCCGACGCCGTGGACATTCCCATCATTGCCAGCGGCGGGGTCGGCAACCTCCAGCATCTGGTGGATGGGGTGGTGGAGGGCCGCGCTGACGCCGTGCTGGCGGCGAGTATCTTTCACTACGGGGAGTACACGGTCCGCCAGGCCAAGGCCTACATGGCGGAACGCCATGTGGAGGTTCGGCTCTAGCGACCAGAATCCCGGCTCCCAGGGTGTAAAATGAAGCCTTTGAGGATGGCGCCCTGAACCAGGGGGCTCCGGGACGGGTCTGATGGCTCAAGGCTGGCTGGATAAGATCAGGTGGACGTCGGAGGGCCTTGTGCCGGCCGTGGTGCAGGATGCGGTCTCGGGGCGGGTGCTCATGGTTGCCTGGATGAACCGCGAGGCCCTGCGCCGGACCGCGGAGAGCGGCGAGGCGGTGTTCTGGTCCCGTTCCCGGGGAAAGCTCTGGCACAAGGGAGAGGAGTCCGGGCACGTCCAGCGGGTCAGGGAAATCCGCGTGGATTGTGACGAGGACGTGGTGTTGCTGCAGGTTGAACAGGAGGGCGGCATCGCGTGCCATACCGGCCGGGCCAGCTGCTTTTTTCAGCGGCTGGAAGGCCGGGAGTGGAAAGTGACCGAGCCGGTGCTTAAGGACCCGGCGGAGATCTATCGAGAGCGAGCAAAATGACGATTGACGCGACGTCCATACTTCACCGCATAGCCGGCACGCTCGAAGCGCGCAAGGGCGCGGATCCTTCCAGTTCCTATGTGGCCAAGCTGCTGAGCGACGGTCAGGACGCGATCCTGCGCAAGATCGGCGAGGAGTCGGTGGAGACGCTGCTGGCGTCCAAGTCGGGGGACCGGCTGCATCTGGTGCGCGAGACCGCCGACCTTTGGTTCCATTGCCTGGTCATGCTCGCCTACCACGGCCTTGGCCCCGACGATGTCCTTGCCGAGCTGCACCGGCGGGAGGGCATTTCCGGGATTGACGAGAAGGCCTCGAGGAGTCGGGGCTAGGGAGTTTGCCGTTCCTGGAAGCGAGGGGAACAGATGACTGACTGTGTTTTTTGCAAGATCGTGCGGGGAGAACTTCCCAGCCGCAAGGTGTACGAGGACGACGAAGTAATAGCGTTCCACGACATAAATCCCCTGGCGCCGGTGCATTTCATGATCGTGCCCAAGGAGCATGTGGACTCGCTGGCCCACGTGGACAGCCGGCACCAGGAGGTGCTGGGCAAGATCATGGTGCTGGCGAGGCGGCTCGCCAAGGAGCAGGGCTGCAACGAAGGTTTCCGGACCATCGTCAACACCGGACGCGTCGCGCGCCAGGACGTGAATCACCTGCATATTCATATCATAGGCGGCAACGAGGTGTTGCCCCACATGCTGTACCGTCCCAAGGGCAGCGCATAACATCGAGGAGTTGCATATATGGGATCCCTGAGCATTTGGCATTGGCTGATCGTCCTGCTGGTGGTGGTGCTGGTATTCGGCACCAAGAAGCTGGCCAACATCGGCTCCGACATGGGCAAGGCGGTCAAGGGCTTCAAGGAGGGCATGAAATCCGACGAGGAGGAGCCCGCCAGCACACCCTCCAAACAGCAGATCCCCGGCCAGACCGTCGAGGGCGAGGTCAAGGAAAAGACCCAGACCAAGGCGTGACGCGCGGCAACTGGCCGCGGCGGCGCCTGAGGCAGTGAGGGCGCGCCCGGCGGCCTGTGCAGTGCGCCCGATGCCCGCCCCTTCTTCCGACGATGTTCGACATCGCGTTTTCCGAGTTAGTCATCATCGCCCTGGTGGCGTTGATCGTCGTCGGGCCCGAGCGCCTGCCCAAGGTGGCGCGCACCCTTGGCCACCTGTTCGGGCGGCTTCAGCGCTATGTGAGCCAGGTCAAGACTGACATCAGCCGCGAGATGGAACTCGACGAGTTGCGAAAGCTCAAGGGGTCCATGGAGGACGCGGCGCGCGGCCTGGAGCGAGGATTTCAGCAGGAAGTGCGCTCTGCCGAGGGCGAAGTGCGCAAGCTTGAGCAGGACCTTTCCGCGGGGGCCGAACCAACTCCGTTAGGGCAGGAGCGGCCGGCCGCCGACGAGGGCGCTGGCGCGCGGGCCCTGGACGAGAAGAAGGCCTGAGCCGCGGGCTCTGACCCCTTGCCATGGAAGGCGGCGCCGAAACCTTCGTTTCCCACCTGGTCGAGCTCCGGGACCGGCTGCTGCGGGCGATCCTGTCAGTCCTGATCGTGTTCGTCGCGCTTTTCCCCTGGGCAAAGGACCTCTACGCGCTGCTGGCGCGGCCGCTCCTGGCAGCGCTGCCCCAGGGCGGGCAGATGATCGCCACCGATGTGGTGGGCGTGTTCCTGGTCCCGGTGAAGGTGGCCCTGCTGGTGGCCTTCGTCATCGCGCTGCCCTATGTGCTTTACCAGCTCTGGGCCTTCGTGGCGCCCGGCCTCTACGCCCACGAGAAGCGGCTGGTGATCCCCCTGGTCATCGCGAGTTTCATCCTTTTTCTGCTGGGCATGGGCTTCGCGTACTTCCTGGTCTTTCCTCTGGTTTTCAAGTTCATGAGTTCCGTCGCGCCCGAGGGGGTGGCGTGGATGACGGACATTGAAAAATACTTCGGTTTCGTGATGACCACCTTCATTGCCTTCGGCGTCACCTTCGAGGTGCCGGTGGCGGTGGTGCTGCTGGTGCGCATGGGCATGGTGAGCGTGGAGAAGCTGAAGGAGATGCGTCCTTACATCATCGTGGGCGCATTCGTGATCGGAGCGATCTTCACCCCGCCCGATGTGATCTCCCAGATCCTGTTGGCGCTGCCCCTGTGGATCCTGTACGAGGCGGGAATCCTGATTTCCCGTTACGTGGGCAGGGCAGACACCGGGGATGGCTACAGCCCGATGTCGGGCGACGAGATGGAGCGGGAACTAGACCAGGTGGAGGCCGAGCAGAAGTCCCGCCAATAGGCCCGGCTACTGCCGCTGGGGCATCTGGGGCCGGCGGCCGACGGTGATGGTGAGTTGCAGTTCGGTCTGGTTGCGCAGCACAGTCAGCCGCGCCGGCTCCCCTGGTCGCAGGGCGGCCACCAGGTTGAGCATGACCGAGGAATCAGCCACCGGGCGGCCTTCCACCGCCACCAGCACGTCGCCGCGCTTGACGCCCCCCTTCTCCGCGGGGCCTCCGGACAGCACCCCGGCGATCAGGGCGCCCTTCGCCCGGGCAAGCTTGAACGACTCCGCCAGCTCGGGGGTGAGATCCTGCACCTCGACGCCGATCCAGCCCCGGGTCACGGAGCCCGTCTGCAGGATCTGATCCATGACTTGGCGCGCGACGGTGGTGGGAATCGCGAAGCCGATGCCGATGGATCCTCCCGAGCGCGAGAGAATCGCGGTGTTGATGCCCACCAGGTTGCCGTTCGCGTCCACCAGTGCGCCTCCCGAATTGCCCTGGTTGATGGCGGCATCGGTCTGGATGAAGTTTTCGAAGGTATTGATGCCGAGGCCGCTGCGCCCCACGGCCGAGACTATTCCCATGGTGACGGTCTGTCCCACGCCGAAAGGGTTGCCGATGGCGAGGACCACGTCGCCCACGTCGATCCGCTCGGCTTGCCCGAAAGTGATGGCCGGCAGATCCTTGAGGTCCACCCGCACCACCGCGAGGTCGCTCTCCGGATCGGTACCGACGATGGTGGCCTTCGCGGTGCGGCCATCGGCCAGGGCCACTTCTATCTCATCCGCTGCTTCCACCACGTGGTGGTTGGTGAGGATGTAACCTTCGGGACTGGCGATCACCCCGGAACCGAGGCTCGAGGTGCGCTGGGTTCCGCCGTCGAAGCGGTCCCCAAAGAAAAAGCGGAACAGGGGATCGTTCATCAGCGGATGATCCGGCACTTTCACGTCCTTGGTGGTGAAGATATTCACCACGGCGGGCATCGCCCTGCGCGCCGCGCTCCCGTAGCCGGTGATGGTCGGTGCCGCAGACCCCGGGGCGGCTTCGCGCACGGTGACGATGTTGGATCCGCGTCCGCTCCAGGGCAGCAGGTCGGGACGCAGGGTAGTGACCACGAACAACACGGCGAGGCTCACCGTGGCGGTCTGGGCGAAAATCAACCATAACTTGCGCATGGAATCACTTTACCACAGCGGGCAGCAGACACCGCGTCCGCGCCAGGCGCTAACATTGGGCGGCGCGGGTTGGTTCGCGCGGTTACGGGAGGAGATTCCATGCGGCGGGATGAGCTGACGGGTTACCTGGATTCGTTTCTGGAGACTGCCAGGTTCCGGGATTACTGCCCCAACGGCCTGCAGGTGGAGGGCCGCGGGGAGGTGAGCCGGCTGGTGAGCGGGGTGACCGCCTCGCAGATGCTGCTGGAGCGGGCGGCCGATGCCGGCGCGGACGCGGTGCTGGTTCACCATGGCTGGTTCTGGCGTTCCGAGGATCCGCGGGTGCAGGGCATGAAGCGGCGCCGGCTCGGATTCGTGATGGCGCAGGACCTCAACCTCTACGCCTACCACCTGCCCCTGGATGCCCACCCGGAGTGCGGCAACAATGCACAACTCGCGCGGCGGCTGGGATTCATCCTGGACGGCCGCTTCGGCGACCAGGAAATCGGCGTCCATGGCCGCCCGGAGTCTCCGACCAGCGTGCAGGCGTTGGGCGCGCTCATCGAGCGGGAGCTGGGGCGCCGGCCCCTGGTGGTCGGGGAGGGGGAGCGCCCCGTCCGCCGCGTGGCCTGGTGCACGGGGGCCGCCCAGGACTACTTTTCCGAGGCGATCGGGCTGGGCGTGGACGCTTTCATCTCGGGGGAGATATCCGAGCAAACGGTTCATGCGGCCCGGGAATCGGGCGTGGCTTACCTGGCGGCCGGTCACCATGCCACGGAGCGCTATGGGGTGCAGGCCCTGGGCGAGCACCTGGCCGCCCGCTTCGGCCTGGGCCACCGCTTCATCGAGATCGATAATCCCGTCTGACGGCGGCCCGGGGCTGGCAATAAAAACCTATAAAACAACACGTTATATTTGTGGGTGTTAAAATTTCCGGCGCGCTCGGGTAAAATTCCGCGCTTTGTCGAATCATTTCTGCACAGGGACGGGTATGAGCGAAGACACAGCGGGGGTCGATCCCGGGAAGCGCCGTTTCCTCATCGGCGTGACTTCGGCGGCGGGGGCGGTCGCAGTGGCGGGGATAGCGTGGCCGTTCATTGCGAGCATGAATCCGAGCGAGAGGGCCAAGGCCCTGGGCGCGCCGGTGGAGCTGGACGTCAGCAAGCTGGAGCCCGGGCAGCTGCTGCGGGCGGAGTGGCGCGGCAAGGTGACCTGGGTGGTCCGGCGCACCAAGGAAATGCTGGACAGCCTGAACAAGCTCGATCCCGTGCTCGCCGATCCCAAGTCCGAGATCAGCCAGCAGCCCCCCTACGCCAAGAACGAAGTGCGCTCCATCAAGCCCGAGTATTTCCTGGTGGTAGGCATCTGCACCCACCTCGGCTGCTCTCCCACCTTCCGGCCGGAGGTGGCGCCAGCCGACCTCGGTGCCGACTGGGTGGGCGGCTTCTTCTGCCCCTGCCA
>DKBC01000341.1 GCA_002451065.1 Betaproteobacteria bacterium UBA6910 | reverse complement strand
ATGGGCTACGGCGAGGGCGCGGTGATGGCGGTGCCGGCCCATGACGAGCGCGACTTCCATTTCGCGAAGAAGTACGGGCTGGCGATCCGGCAGGTCATCGAAGTGCCAGGCAAGCCCTTCTCCACCAACGCCTGGCAGGAATGGTACGCGGACAAGGAGAACGGCGTGTGCGTCAACTCCGGAAAGTACGACGGGCTGCCCTACGCCGAAGCGGTGGACGCTATCGCTGCCGACCTGAGTGCCGAGGGCCTCGGCGAAAAGCAGGTGCAATGGCGCCTGCGGGACTGGGGCATCTCGCGCCAGCGGTACTGGGGCTGCCCGATTCCCATTGTCCACTGCGACAGTTGCGGCGACGTACCGGTCCCCGACGATAACTTGCCGGTGGAGCTGCCCGAAGACTGCGTCCCCGACGGCACCGGCAACCCCCTCGACAGGCGCGACGATTTCGTCAACACCGCCTGCCCCAGGTGCGGCCAGCCGGCGCGGCGCGAGACCGACACCATGGACACCTTCGTGGACTCGTCCTGGTATTACGCCCGTTACTGCTGCCCGGACAACAACCAGGCCATGGTGGACCAGCGCGTGGGCTACTGGATGCCGGTGGACCAGTACATCGGGGGCATCGAGCACGCCATCCTGCACCTGCTCTACTCCCGCTTCTGGAGCAAGGTAATGCGGGATGTGGGGCTGGTGGGTTACGACGAGCCCTTCGGCCGGCTCCTGACCCAGGGCATGGTGCTCAACCACATCTTCTCCCGGCGCAACGAGAAGGGCGGCATCAGCTACTTCGCGCCGGAGGAACTCGACCCCATCCTGGACGAGAGCGGGCGCATCACCGGCGCCACCTCGCGGTCCGACGGCAAGCCGGTAAGCTACGATGGCGTGGGCACCATGTCCAAGTCCAAGAGAAACGGCGTGGACCCCCAGGCCCTGATCGAGGAATACGGGGCCGACACCGCCCGCTTCTTCATGATGTTCGCGAGCCCGCCGGAGCAGACCCTGGAGTGGTCGGACGCGGGGGTCGAGGGCGCCTACCGCTTCCTGCGCCGGGTGTGGGGCTTCGCCAGCCAGCAGGAGACGACCATCAAGCTCGCCCTGGAGACCCAACTCTCCGGGATCGCAGCGCGCACCGACTGGTCACGGGCCTCCGCCGCCCAGAAGGACGCCCGGCGCGAGATCCATCTCAACCTCAAGCAGGCGAATTTCGACTTCCAGAAGTTCCAGTTCAACACCGTGGCCTCGGCTTGCATGAAGATCCTGAATACCCTGGAGCGGGTCCCGGCCGACGACCCGGCGATCCACGGCCAGATCGTGAACGAAGGCACCAGCATCCTGCTGCGGTTGCTGTCGCCGATAACACCCCACATCTGCGACGTGCTGTGGCGCGAGCTGGGCTATGGCGAGGACATCCTGCAGGCGCCCTGGCCCGAGCCCTTGGAACCGGCCCTGGCCCAGGAGGAGATCGAGTTGGTGCTGCAGGTGAACGGCAAGCTGCGCGGCCATATCCGCGTTCCCGCCGCGGCCTCGAAGCAGGAAATCGAGCGCATAGCCCTGGACTCTGAGCCGGCGGCGAAGCATATGGAAGGCAAGCCGGCGAAGAAGGTGGTGGTGGTGCCGGGCCGACTGGTGAACGTCGTCGTATGACCGCCCCGAAGCACAACGGCAGGCGCCGCTTCCTGTTGCTGGCCGCCGGAGCTGCCGGGGCGCTGCTCGGCGGCTGCGGCTTCCGCCTGCGGGGCGATGTCTCCCTGCCGTTACAGTCCATCTACATAAGCGCCGCGGAAAACTCCGCCTTCGCGGCCCAGCTCTCGCGCCTGCTTGCCGGTGGCAGCAACGTGACCATCGCATCCCGCCCCGAGGAAGCTGAGGCGATCCTTGAAATCCTCGGGGACACGCGGGAGAAGCAAATCCTCACCCTCACCAGGGCCGGCACGGTGGCCGAATTTCTTCTGCGCTACCGCGTCGTCTACCGGCTGCGCGGGAAGGATGGCCGCGAGTTGATTCCCCGCAGCGAAATCCTGATCACGAGGGATTACACCTTCAACAATTCCCAGGTGCTGGCCAAGGACGCCGAGGAGAATCTGCTCTACCAAGACATGCAGGGCGATGCTCTCCAGCAAATCGTGCGGCGCCTGCGGCTGGTCAAGACCTGACCAGGGCGCCCTCCGCCTGCAACGGCCTTAATCGGGACAGCAGTTGCTCCAGCGAGCGCCGCAGGGCCGTGGCGTCGGCCGGCGCGGCGCCCGCGTCGACAAGCGACAGTCCCCAGCGTGCGATGGCCTCCGCCGATTCCGGCTCCCCGCATTCGAAAGCCCGTTCCGCCCAGCCGTTCAGCTGGCGCAGGAATCCGGCGTCGAAACGCGACGCCGGGTCGCCCGGCGTCACCGACTGCCAGCGCACCGCGCCCGGGGCGCCCGCTTGCGCCTCGTATCGGACGTCGCTGTCCCGCCCAGGAGCGCCGGCCTTGCCCGAGGCCGCTCGCGGCGCCAGTTTATAGGTCTTGCGCGCCGACACCACTTCGGCATTGCCGGAATCCATCGGCCGCTCCAGGGTTCTCTTGAACCATTCGTATCGATACAGCCGGTGCAGTCCCCCAAGGCCGGCGTCGCCGCCGGCCGCCCCCTTGCCGCCCGCGCCGCAGGCGCCGGGCGCGCCGGGATCGGCCCGGGCGTCCCGCGGCGGCGGCGAAGCCTCGCCGAAACTCACGTCGATAGTGCCGCCAGCGCCGCCGGGGCCCGGCCGACCGGGCGCTCCACCGTCTCCCCCCTTGGCCCCGTCGCGTCCGTGCTCGCCGTACGCGACCGATAGAAAATACGACCATCCAAACTTCTTCAACACTCGCCCCCCGAAGCGGCCACCATCCTTATCCTTGTTGAACGCACCGTCACCGGCCGCCGGAGTCGCCGGCTTCAGGCCGTCGCCACCACCCTGGCTGTCGCCCCCGGGGGACCCGCAGGCGAGCAGCTGCGGAACCGACACCAGGCGCTGGCAGGCGATGCCAATGACGCCCCCGCTCATGCCCGGCACGCCGTCCTGACCCGGCTGCCCATCCACCGACTTCGGCGCGCCGTTGGGAGCCCGGGGCTCGCTCCAGTCGGGCGCTGGAGTCACGCCGCTCACGTCGAGCACGGCGTCGGTTCCCACCAGTTCGCGGCAGCGGATCTGCACCGCGGCGCCGGGAAGGACAAACGCGCCGCTCACACGCACCTGGTCGGCGTCGACTGCCAGCGTGCGGACCCCGCGGCCCGCCAGCGCCTGCGCCAGGGCAGCATCGAGCTCGATGCGGCGGCCCACCACGCGCAGGTGCGAGGGTTCAGGCATCGTCGCCTCCGGCGTCGCCGGGGAGCATCTCCACGTCAAACTCGCGGATTGGTGGCGCCGGTTGCAGCGGTGGTGCCGCCGGAGCCCCCTTCGCGCCGGGTGCCATGACCTTGAATGGCGTCACGATGACCGCGGAACCGATGAACTGCAGTTCATCGGTTCCGCGNNGGGTAGGCTCACCCGCCACTCGGTGAAGGGAGTCGGCTGGAAATAGACGTCATCGATCTTGTCAATGGGCACTCCGCCATCGCTCACCTCCACTGAATCCTCCGGATCTCCATCCAACGGCAACTGGGTGACCCCGCTCCGGTGCCGGTAGCCGAAATGCAGGCGCAGTGGCCTGCCCGCGAAATCGAAGGGCCGGGGATTAGGCGTGCCGTAGCGGTCCCGGTAGTGGTCGCTGGTTGACAGTTGCATCAGAACTTTATTTCCCGGGGTACAGCGCGCGCCCCGCAGGTAGGCCCGCACCTGGGAAACCCGGACGCGCCCGTAGTCGGAAAACTCCGCGCGGTCCATCTTCACGTTGATGGATAACGTTCCGCGGGTCGCGAATTGCTGGCGGTCCGCCGCGCTGAGAGGCACCAGAAGCTGCTGATTCCAGGATTGAGGCCGCGGATCGAAGCGCTCGAAGGCCTGCACCAGATCGTCGGCGGCGCGACCCAGCGCGCCGCGCAGGTCCGCCGTGCTCATGGACGGATCGGCCTGCGCCTGGCCCTCGTCCAGGGCGAAATAGTGGTGGGCAGCAGCGATGTTGTCGATGGCGAGCACCACCCGCGTCTTGATGTCGTCCCGCGCCCGCTCGAATCGCAGGCGCAGGGATTCCTGGAGCGGTTCACCGGCGGCGATGGCCGCGATCTCGGCCTGCGTCGCGGCATGGTCCGCCTCGTCCCGCTCCCGGGTCCACACCATCTGCAGGAAGCGCTGGGCATCCTCGATGACATGTTCCTGGGCGAAGAACTTCGCCTTGCCGCGAATGGCCAGCTTGCGCAGCTCCCTGAGGTAGTCCTCCGCCCCCGGCACACCTCCTTCAATGGCCGGCTGCAGCAGCGGGCCCAGGTCCTCCACGATCAGGTCCCAGTCCTCGGCTGCGATATCCGAGCCAACCTCCGGCAGCGCCCTGCCCTCGCCCTGGATCCTGGCCGCCAGTTCCGCGGCGGAAATGCCCGCCGCCACCGCCTCGCGCACCTGGTTGAGCCCGTCCAGGATATTCTTCAGGGACTCCACCCCACCCACCGCGTCGACCAGGCGCTTGATCGCGGCGATCAATTTGGCGATGCGTCCCGCCGCGGTCGCGGCCGCGGCGCCCGCCTCGGTCGCGGCGGCCGCCCCGGCGGCCGCCCCGGCGGGATTCGCCGTGCATACCGAGGCGACGGCGATGCCGATTCCCACCGCCGCCTTGAGCGAGGCCCAGATGATCTGCTCCCGCTTCCAGCGTTCGAGTCCCTTTTCGAATTCGTCGTTGGCCCGGTTTACGTCGTCCAGCTGAGACGTGAGCAGCTTGTCCTTTTCGGTCAGCACGGTGCGCGACTCGTCGAGGTTTCTTTCGCTTTGATCATACAGATGCTGCGACAGCCGGGCCGCGTTGGCCACCCGGGCGAGCAGGCTTTGGGCCGTCTTTTTGCGCGCCTCGAGATCATGCTGCCGGTCGTCCACCACTCGCAGATCGGTCTCCACGGCTTCCAGGGCCTCCACCAGCGCCTCGGCCTGGGTCACGTAGAGCTTGCGGTCCAGATAGGGCACCAGCGCGAATCGCCGCGCCGGCGAACGCAGCATGCTGAGGAGCTGCATGCTCTCCGCGAACAGCCGTGCCTGCGCCGGGTCGCCCACGGTCCCGTTGACCACCCAGCGGGCCCGCTCCGCTGCATCATCCGGGGCGCGCACGCGGAGAGAACGGGCGGATTGCAGCACGCCGGTCAGCACAAGCGGATCGCCGGGCAGATCGGCCAGTTCGGTCATCTCGACCCGGGACTCCTCTTCCGGCGCGAAACTCAGCCCAAAGCCCTGGGGCCTCGACGCAGGGGCATCCAGGGGCGCCTTGAGGCCCATGAACCGCAGTTCAAACGTCCCTGCCGCTTCACCCTCCATGCGCCCGACAAAGATGCGCCAGGATGCGGGTGCATCCGAACCGGAATAGGAGAAGGTCGCGGGCGCGGGGCAGTCGAGCATCCGGGCGTGCAGGTCCAAAGCGCGCACCGGAAGCTCCACGGAGCAGTCCATGACCAGTTCATCGGCGCAGATCTGCACCGGCTGCTCGGGCGGAACCTGCGCCAGGGCTTCGGCGACAGACGCCAGCGACAGCCGCCCGATGCGTATGAAGCGCTTGAGAGGCGGGCTTGCTTCGCTCAACGCAGCGCCTCGCAAAAACCGCAAGTTCCCGGCGCCCGTACTGCGCTCATCGCGCCCGGGACTTGGCGCGGGCACGCTTCACCGCGGCCCTGGGCTTGCCCTCCAGCCGCGCCAGCGCCGCGTCCTGCTTGCGCATGCGCGCGATCTGGCGCACTGCCTTCTCATACTTGGCCCGGGTCACGTTGTCGCCCATGAGGGCCGCCGCCACCACCCCGCTCTGGATCGAGTTGAGGCGGGCGTCCCGCCGCGCCGGCGCGGCCTTCAGGAGGGGGCGTGGCCTCGGGATGTCGGGCAGCTCGGTGCGCGGCCTGCCCCGGGTGAGCACCGGCGCCAGGGTCGGGGCTCCGGCGATGCGCCGGCTCTTCAGCCATTTCCCGCGAGCCCGGCGCGAGAGATCCTGCCACTCGCGCAGGGTAGCGAGGATCGACGTGTGGTCGTACTCCGCGCCCTTTCCGGGTGCGCGGAACACCGTCCCGGGTTCGATCCAGGGCGACACCAGCACCGCCGGCACCCGCACCCCGTAGCGGTCGAAGCCGAAGGGCTTCTGGGGCTTGCTGGCGTCCGGTCTGATTGCCCCCCATGGCGTCGGCACGTGGTCGTAGCAGCCGCCGTGCTCGTCGTAGGTGATCACCATCAGGGTGTTGCGCCAGCCCGGCCCCGTGCTCACAGCCTTCCATACCTCGTACAGGAAGCGGTCCCCCGCCATCACGTCGTGGGGAGGGTGCTGGTCGTTCTTCTTCTCGAGGAAGCTGGGCTCGACGAAGGAATAGGAAGGCAGCGTGCCGAGCGCCGCGTCGTTGCAGAAGTCGGTGAAGCCGCGAAAATGCCCCTGCAGGAGCGGGCTGCCCAGTTGGGTCACGAACTGGGACCGGGTCAGCGTGGGCGTGACGATGCTGTCGGCGTAAACCTTCCAGGTGACGCCGAGGGCCTGCAGGACATTAAAGATGGTGGGGGTGTTGTAGTAGAGGGGATTGGGCGGGGTCCAGTCGTCCACGTCCTTGTCAAGGTTGTTCACCCGGCCGCAGGAGGTCCCTGCATGCACAAAGGCCCGGTTGGGCCAGGTCTGGCAGGGCACTGAAGCGAACCAGCGATCGCACACGGCGTAGTTGCGCGCCAGTGCGGAGAGCACGGGGACCTGCCGCGGATTGAAGCAGTCCATGATCAGCCGCGGATCGGCCTTGGGCTGTTTGCTGGAGCGCACGGCGTCGGCGAAGTCCACCACGAAGCCTTTCATGTTGGCGGTTTGGTTCTTGCCCGGTTTTTGCGTGCCGAACAACTGGTAGCTCATGTAGCGAAACTGCTCGTGGGGATCCGGGTCGGGCACGCTGGCCGATCGCGCCTGCTGCGTGACGTAGGCGCGCCGCTTTTCCGGCACCTGGTCGTCCGGCTTGCGAATGTCGGCCGCGTCGATGGGATTCCAGTAGCGCTCCCGTTCGAGTCCGTCGAAAGTCGGCGGCGCCTGGGAAGGAATGTTGCGCGGCGGGCGGTTGCCCTTGTCGGCGTAGAGCCAGCCCAGGAGGTTGTCGAAAGAGCGGTTCTCCATCATCACCACCACCACGTGGGCGATCTGCGCCTTGCCCAGGGGTCGCAGCGGCGCCCGCGGCCACGCAAATGGCCAGCGTTGGTCCACGCGCCAGGGGCTGCCCGGCAGGTTTCGTCCGGCCACCTTGGCCTCCGCGCCGGCCTGAACGCGCACCGTCGACGCCGCCACGTCCAGGACCAGCGTCATGGATACTGCGAACCCGGTGCGCAGGCGGGTGGACATGGCATTCACCCGGAACGTACGGCTTAGATTGCTCGGCGAGAGCGTGCCCCCACCGAGACGCAAGCGCCCGGCCTTCGGCAGCGGTTTGGGAACCACGAAGTACGCCGTCACCTTCAACGCGTCGACGCGGACGACCTCATAGTCGATTTCAAAGACTCCGGCGTAACGAATCGTAGGCATCGTTTCCTCCGTTCACGGCCGCTATGATCAACGTCGTCGGCATCGATTCATGCCGCGCCAGTGGCAACACTGGCATGCACAGGCGTCCATCTCAAGAATCAATTCATTCGGCATCGCAGTCGGCAACGCACCGCAGGGCGCCAAACCCAAATTAGCGCCGCCTTCGCCGCCTTCCGCCATACGAAGCGGCTGTACCAATATGCCGCAACGTGAAGATTCCTGATCCCGGCGACGCTATCGCATGGAAGCCCGGCCATCGTGATTGCCCCGTGTACTTGTCCGGGGTCGGGGTCCCTGGCAGGCCCGAGGCGACGAGGCTCGCCTGCCTAAATTTTCCCCGGGGAACAGCGCGGTGGACTCGCAGGTTACCTTTGAGACCGAAGGTCGCTCAGGGGGTCAGCTGGAGGTCTTGTCATCGGGTGGCGGTTCGGCCGGCGGCTGCTGAGCTCGTTCCTGCTGGGCCTCGGCTTTCCGCTGCCGTTTTTCCTCCTTCTTCTGCTTCTTGGCCAGGTCCCTCTGGCGTTTCGCGAATGCGTAATTGGGTTTCACCATCTGCAATCCCATCCAATTAATGTCGATCATCAGTCGAACTGTAACAGCAAACACCCACTCCGGTCACCGTCGGCGGCGGCGCGCAACGTCGGAATGCGACCAATACACCGGACCGAACCTCCAGCTTTCGCCGTTAGCGGCGCCCCGCTGCCGGCATTTCGAAAGGAATGCCGGCCTTCTTCGCGACGTCCATCAAGTCATCCACCACCGGTTTCAGCAGAGGGATGCCCTGCCTGCGCCGAACCGCCTCGGCCTCTCTCTCGGGGTCCCCCGGAATAAGCGGTCCCTCGGTGCCGGGTACGGGTCGGGTGTCGCGCAGGACCCGGATCCATTCGTCGATTCGCTTCTTGAACTCGTCCCTGTCGATGAAGCCATCGATCTGCATCGCGCCGAAGAAATGGCCGATGCCTTTGCCCACGCTGCGACCGGGCATTTCCTGCCGCAGCGCAAAGGGCGGCGCGAACGGTCCCCAGTTGGCGCCGCTCAGCACGCCGCACAGAATGTCCGCCATGGCTCCCAGGCAGTAGCCCTTGTGTCCGCCCAATGCCCGTTCCGAGCCGAGGGGCAGCTGCGCGCCGCCACGGATCATGTCCCGCGGATCCGTGGTGTCACGACCGTTCTTGTCAATAATCCAGCCCCTGGGAACCGGGGTCTTTGCCCGCAGCGCAATTTCGATTTTTCCGTAGGCGACGGCGCTGGTCGCCATGTCGATGACGATGGCCGGCTCTTCGTGGCCGGGAAAGGCGATGGCGATGGGATTGGTCCCGAGCATCCTCTCCGCTCCCCAAAGCGGCGCGACGAGCTTGGTCGAGTTGCTCATGGCCCAGCCAATGAGATCCCGTTCCAGCGCCTGCAAGGGATAGTAGCCGGCGATGCCGAAGTGATTGGAGTTGCACACGCTCACCCAGCCCGAGCCGTGCCGTTCCGCCTTGTCCATGGCGATCCCGTTGGCCTTGGGCCCCACCACCAGGCCCAGGCCGTTGTCTCCATCGACCGTGGCGATGCTGCCTCTCTCCCGGACGATCCGGATGTTGGGTCTGGGATTGATCCTCCCGGAATCGAGCATTTCGTAATAGCTGCGCAACCGCGCCACGCCGTGGGAGTCGATGCCGCGCAGATCGCTCTTTGCCAGCACATCCGCCGCCAGGATAGCGTCCGCCTCCGGGATCCCGCAGCGCCTGAAGACCGATGTCGAAAACTCCCGCAAATGGTCCGCGGGAAAGAGAACGGACTCGTGACTATCAGACATGGGATTCGTGAGGGAAGTCGCCGCTCGATTCGCGCGGGAATCGCCTCCGGCGCGGGCCGGCGTCCCGAGGCAGCGAGCCATCATTCGCCACGGACGGGGCGGCAGCGCAAAAAATCAAGTTCGCCCGATGGCGCTATCAGTCGGCGCTGGGCCCGTGGTCCGCCGCGATTCGCCCGATCAGGCGCGCGAACTCCGCCGGACTCCGCTTGCGCAGCCGCTCCAGTTCTTCCGACACCGCGTTCGCCGAAATCGCCAGGTCCTCGTTCTTCAGGTCCTCGATTTCCCGGTAAATGGACTTAAGTCGCTCTAGGGACCGGCCGGCCCCTTCGGGATCGATCGCCTTCTGATCCGCCAGGGACAGGAGGACTTCGGTGATCAGTCCGAGCTGCCTGCCATAGGAGGCGACCGCGAATGCCCGCTCTTCGACCGAAGCGACCCCCGCATCGGGGCGAATCGCGTCGAAGAACCACTTGGTATTGGGCTCTATATCCTGGGCAACGTCACCGCTGAAGGGAAAATGCAAACGGGGCGCCCAAAACCATAACCATGGATACATGTGTCTTTCTCCTGCGTGGAAAGTCGGAAAACGCCGGCCGCTAGGTGGGTTCATCCCTTGGGCAGTCCCGGCGCACCGCCTCATGTTCTCCTTTTCCATAGCAGGCGACAAGCCCAGACCATCCCGCCAACCGCTGCCACTCCCAAGAAAAGCCACACCTCGTATCGCTGGATGTCACCGATGATTACCTCGAGCGTGTGGCCCAGCAGGTATCCCATGACGCCCACGGTGACGGCCCAGAGAAGCGCACCGGCAGCATTGAGGATTGCGAACCGGAGTCTCGCAATTCCGCTGGCCCCCAGCACGAATGGCGTGACGATGCGCAGGCCATAAAGGAATCGAAACCCCAGGATGAGCAGATTCTGATGTTTGCTCATCAATGAAAATACCTTCTCCGCCTTCCCTTTCCAGCCCGGCCTCCTGTCGAGGACAGTTTGTCCGGTGCTGCGCCCGATGTAGAAGAAGAGCTGGTCCCCGATCAGGGTGCCAAGGCAGGCACACGCCACCACCCATCGAAGGTCAAGATAGCCTCGGTGCGCCGCAAGGCCTCCCAGCACAAGTATCGTTTCGCCTTCCAGGAAAGTGCCCACCGCAATCGCCCAATACCCATAGGCTGAAATCAACTCTTCCAGGGACATGGCGCTCGACGCTGATCAAAGGTTCGAGGGGAAAGGAATGGAGCGGCGCAAAGGTCTGATCTTCTCGACCGGTTCGTGAGGGCAATTACGCCGCGCCGCGTCCCGACGGTGGGTGCCCTGCCGCGGTTCGGCAGGTGCGCCCGGTCAGGAGGAGTCGCCACCTGCGCTCCAGAACCGCTCCATGGCGATATAGGCATAGGAGGCCGACCAGCCGATCAGAAGCAGGCCATTGAGGGCCTCCACTCCTGCAAGCAGCCGGATAGAACCGACAGGCACCAGGTCGCCGAACCCCAGCGAGGTGAATGTCTCAGCGGAGAAATACATGCAATTCCATACGGTCGCCCCCCCAGCCCCCGACAGCGACCCCGTCTGATTCCAATGCGTCAGCAGCAGGATGGCGAGACCGTAGACCGTGATCTCAAGCACGTGAGCCACGAACTCGGCGAGTATCACCACCAGCACTTTCGTCCGGGGTGGAATCGCCATGGCTGGGAGGGTCCAAGTGAGGCCCCGGAGCACCTCGTAGTGCATGAGGGCCGTGAGCCCGACCAGCGCTATTGATATCAGGGCAACCAGGAGCAATCTGGATCCGGAGTAAATCAGCGGGCGGAATGCCGGCGCGAAGCCCGGCGGTCGGCGTTGGCCCGGAACGGCAACCTTGAGAAAGTAGGGGGACCAGTTGCAAGCATACCAGACGATTCGAGTCCCCAAGTGCCTGCATCAAACCGAATTCAGATTCCTTCCTTAAGCCACCCTTGATAGGGCGATAGCCGGCCCGGCGTTTTCTCCTCAGCCCTGGCCCTCTCCATCCCGCACCGTGTAAATCAGCCCCCGGGCGCGGCTATCGAGATCCTCGAAAGCGTGGCCGTACCCGAAGCCGTGGTCCTCCACCCCGGGGATGGCCCCTCCGACAGCCGCGGCCTTCGCGACAAGGTCGTCGATCTGCGACCGGCTGTCGCACGACGGGCATACCAGGACTGCGGTGCTCTTGGTCGCGTCGCACGGCGCCTACCTGGTGAAGGTCTTGCGGAAACTCTCGACCAGCAGCATGACGAAAATGTTCTGGTCAAAGGTCATGCAGGCGGCGCTGTCGCTGGTGAATTTCGGCTCGAAGGCGAAACCCAGGCCGGTCAAGAAAGCCATGGACCGATCGAGGTTCTTTACCGGGAGGTTGACGTAGATCTCGTTCTCCCTAGGCACTCGCTTCGATCGGCTACGGAGTGCCGTGGCCCCCGCGTGCTGTGGGCCGCATTTCGATGCCCGTCCGGGGAGCGCAGACTTCCTGCCTACTTGTCCAGCGGCTGAAGCCGCTGCAGGAGCGTAGGGAGAAGCTCCGCGACCGTGGGATGGATCGGCATCGCCCGCTCGATGGCCGGATAGGGAAGCCGCGCATTCATCGCCTGAATGAAGATGTGGATCACCTCGTCGCCCTCGATCCCGAAGATGGCCGCGCCGAGGATCTGCTTGGAATCCGCCTCCACTACAACCTTCATGAACCCGTCAGTCTCGCCGCGCTCCTTCGCGCGTCCCACGCGGCTCATGGGCATGGTGGCCATGAGGGCATGATTCCCGGACTTTCTCACCTGCTGTTCGGTCATGCCCACCCGGCCCAGGGGCGGGTCCACGAACAGCGCGTAGCCGAGAACGCGCTCGCTCACGCTGCGGTCGCCGCCGTCGAGCAGGTTTTCCGCCACGATCTCGTAGTCGTTGTAGGAAGTGTGGGTGAAGGCGCCCCGGCGGTTGGCGTCTCCCAGGGCCCATACGCCGGGAGCGCTGGTACGGAACCTGTCGTCCACCTTGATGTACCCCTGCGGGTCGGTCTCGATGCCCGCAGTCTCGAGCCCGAGATCATGGGTGTTGGGGCGGCGGCCGGCGGCGATGAGCAGGTGGCTGCCCTCGATCTTCGGCAGGGATTCGTCGCAACGCGCCCCGAGCACGACGCGGCGGCCGCTGTTCCCGACGCGGATGCACTCCGCGCCGGTGTGAAACGTGATCCCTTCCCGCTCCAGGACCTGGCGGATCGCGTCCGAGACGTCCGGGTCCTCCCCCGGAATGAGGCGCGGAGACATTTCCACCACTGTCACCCGGCTGCCGAAGCGGCGGAAGATCTGCGCGAACTCCAGCCCGATGTAGCTTCCTCCCACCACCAGCAGGTGCTCGGGAAGGAAGTCCACGTGCATCATGGACGAGCTGTTGAGGTAAGGCGTATCGGCGAGCCCCTCGATGGGCGGCGCGCTGGGGCGCCCGCCCACGTTAAGGAAGACCTTATCGGCCGTGAGCGCCTCGCCGTTCACTTCCAGGGTGCGCTCGGCGACGAACCGGGCATGGCCTCCGATCACGGTCAGGCCCGGGGTTTCCCGCAGCCAGGCGGTGACACCGCCGCGGGACGCTTCCACCACCGCGTCCTTGCGCGCCTTGACCGCTCTCATGTCCACGCGGACGTCACCGACCGCAACGCCAAAGTCCGCCGCCCGCCGCGCCACATGGGCAACCCGGGCACTGGCGACCAGGGTCTTGGTGGGGATGCAGCCGGTGTTGACGCAGGTTCCGCCGAATCGGTTGCGCTCGATGATTGCGGTCTTTTGGCCGGCTCGGGCCAGACGCACCGCCAGGGAGGGCCCGGCCTGGCCGGCGCCGACCACGATGGCATCGTAGTGTGTAGACATTTCGTTCTCCAGGTTGTAATGCGTGATCTTAGTCCGATAGGTTTACTTTCGCCTTACGGATGCAAAGTCCCCTTCAGGGTGAAAGGTATTCCCGCTGACCCGCAAGCTTCAGCCGCGGTAGGAATGCGTCTACGATGGGCTTCCCCCCATACCCACTGCACGGAGGCGTACCACGGCTGCCAAGCGCTCCCGCGATCGCGCTCCGGCGCCCCCCACCGGTCGGGTAGCCGTCCTGCTGGGCATGCGCAAGGGTGCCCTCATCCTGCGGGGCGACGGGACGCGCCGCGCCTGGAAGCTTTCCGAGCCGATCTTTCTGGGTCATGCCACGCACCACGTGGTGCTCGACCCCCGAGATTGCCGGACGCTCCTCATCGCGGCGCGCACCGGCCACCTCGGTCCCACCGTATTCCGCTCCGCCGACTTCCGGAAGACCTGGAAACGCCTCGACGCTGGCCTTCCCCGGCGCGCCTGGTTTACCGTCAAGCGGCAGGCTATGGCCGCCGATGCACACGAACCCGTCGGGCGGTACTTCGGCACCACCAGCGGGGAACTCTGGGCGAGCAGGAGCGAAGGAGAGAAATGGATCTGCCTTGCGCGCCATCTCCCGGAAATCTATCCGGTAGAAGTCGCCGAACTGCCCAGATGAAAGTGCATATCCCGACGCCGCTATAGTCCTACACCGCTCACCAGGGGGTCGTGGTTGCGGGCGGTGCGACCATCGGTGAAATGCTGGCGGAGCTGGATCGGCGCCATCCCGGGCTTCGCTTCCGCATCATCGACGAGCGGGATGCCATCCGCCGCCATATCATGCTTTTCATTAACGAGGATCAGGTCAGGACCCTGAGCGACCAGACCCGCCCGGAGGACACTGTTCACATCATTTGCGCGTTGAGCGGCGGTTGATGCCGGAGGTACTCCGGTAACCATAGAGCCACCGGGCCACGGTGACGCCGATATTGCGAACGGAGTGGCGCGCCCCGGCGGGAATGAACAGCTCCTCTCCGGCCTTCGGATGATGGACCCGGCCCGCGATTTCGAATTCCATTTCGCCCTCGAGCACCAGCACCAGTTCGTCCGTGTGGTGCACGAAGTCCTCCCACTGCTGTCCGGGGGGATCCACCCACAAGTCGCAGCTAAAGCCTCGCGAAGCCCAATCACGGGTCGCCGCCTCTCGATCAAATTCCGCCATGTCCCGGCCCCTCCAGTTCGTTTCAGCCCGGCTGCGGGCCTTCGTAGCCCTCGATGATGACGAGATCGATGGTGGAAACGTCCTGGCGCAACTTGATCGCCCGCTGGTATTCAGGCGAATTCCAGCAGTCGAGGGCCGCCCGATAGGTGGGAAACTCGATCACCGCATTGCGGGCGCGGCTCGTGCCCTCGGGATTCTCGAACCGCCCGGCCCGCACCAGAAAGCGGGCGCCGTGCTTCCTGAGGGGCTCGGCATTGGCCGCGATGTAGGCCTTGTATTTGTCCTCATCGGCGATATCGACGCGCACGATCCAGTAGCCCTTGGGCATTGCTACCTCCTTGCCGGGTGCCGTCACGGCAGCAACTGCCCCCCGCCAGTCGTTGGCAGAAGCGAGACCGATCGAGCCGGCTTGTCGAGGGTGCCATCTTCTTGACGCCGAGCGTCGCGGCAATCGGCAGCCCCCTCGGCCCGCTGCAAGCCAAACAGCGCCCGAAGCCGCACGTTGAATGGACGGTCAGCGCTCATCGTTTTCAGGGGACGTAACGGTCCACGTGGACAAGTAATCAGGATCTTCTACGACTTCGCCGGTGGAATGCAGACGATACTCGCCGGGGCGGGCCTTTTCAAAGTTACGCGTGTCTGGTGGAAGCCAGTAGTCCTCCCCTGCTCTTTCCCCCAACAACCTGAGGCGTATGCCGCGTCGCGCGTCAGCGTCCTCGACCCGACCATGAAACTGCCGCTGCTGGATCGCCTTGCCATTGTGATTGAGGTACGTAACACCGACGAGGACAAGTTTGCCGATCAGTCCCCGTGCAAAGTAGTGATCGAAGGGCGGTCGACCATCGTCAAAACTGGGCGGATGTTCCATGATCGTTAGAGCGCCCCGATCACCCCCGGCCGTAGGTCGCGCCCCCACTTGCCGACATCAGCATGAACCGGGTGGTTCTGCGGCCCGGCGACCACGAACTGTGGAAAACAGAAAACGAATCACCCCATACACCACAACCGCAGGAACCAGGGAAACAACCAGCAATATCATCCAACCCAAGGCTGCAAAAGAGTAACTGAGCGGCCCGATGCCAGCCGGTGAGTGGCATAACCCGTCAATGACAGCACCCCCAAGATCCATACAACGGTCTTCAGCCCAGAAGTGTGCAAGGGCTCCCAGCGCAACGAGAAATGTCATGAATCCTGCCACGAGCCCGAGCGAAAAAAGAAGCCGAGTCATCGGAATCATCCCGCCAAACTCGATTTAAAGGCCCCAGCAGGCCAAATTGAACTTGCCCCATTCTACGACGTTGGCGGCCCCGGGCGGAACCGGCGCGGGGTACAATGGGCAATCACGTTGAGACACCTTCTCAACGTCCACAAGCAGGTGCCTCGAGCGCGCGATGGCACGCCATGGATGATGGTCGAAATCGGGAATCGAGACCGCCGCGAAGGACCCCTGAATTGAATCGCAGCGCAGTGATCGCATTGGGTCTGGTTTCGGCCTGGGCGGCCGGGGCAGCGATCGCCCAGGGTCCTGACACCAGGCCAGGCCCCGGGGGGCCGGCAAAGGCGCAAGGGGGCGGATCAGCGACCGCCGGCAACGGGAAACCGGAAGCCGGAGGTCTTGCGGAGCGCCCGACCCCGGCGTCTCCGTCGTCGAGTGTTGCCCAGCGGTTTCCCTACCGCTACGTCGGGCTCGGCGGCACCGGCAGCGAGCCTGAGTTCATAGCGTTGACGGATGGCGTAACGTCCATCGTGGCGCGAGCCGGTGACGTGGTGGGCGACCGGTACCGGATTGACGAGCTCCGCGCGAAGGAGCTGGTCCTGACCGACCTCGCCTCGGGGAAGCGCGGCATCATTGTTCTCTACGACGACATTCAGTACCGCTCTCCCGATGCGCCGCCGGCCAAGGACGCCGCCACACCCCGGCCCAGCCGCAAGATCGAGGCGGCGCCCCCTCTCGACATCCCGGCGGCCCGCCCCTCGACCGAACCGGCGCGCCCCGCAGATCAGGAGGCGTCGGAGGACGAAGGCATCCCGGATTCCGATATCCGCACCATGATCGCGCCGCCGCCGGTGAACAGGGCCGAGCAGCCCATGCCCATGGAGGTCACGCCGCCGCCCGAGCACAATCCCATGATTATCACGCCGCCGTCGCAAGAGGTCCCGATGATCACGACCCCGTCGCGGCGGGAACATCGGGAAGCGGTAGACATTCCCCTCGGTCCGGGGAACTGAGCCCACTGCCTTCCCTGGCCCCGCCGGGCCGCGACGCGGCCTGAATGGGTGGCCGATGTTAAAGGCGTAAGCTGAGAAAGTAAGGCTGCTCGGGGAACCGATGGCTTGGACGGCCCCGTGGGGGCGGTCACGGCACCACGGCCCACCGCATGTCCTGAAGCGTCGGCAGGTTCCCCGTGCCCAACAGGCGCGCCCCGTTCATCAGCCAGACCTGGTTGTTGCCAGCGAAGCGGTGCCGCCACAGGATGTCGGATTTGCCGTCGCCGTTGTAGTCTCCGGTCCCTTCCACGGCCCAGCTCAGGTCGGCCACGGTGTTGACCGCAACGCTTTCCCGCCGCGTTGTACCGTCCATGAGCCACATGACCACATTGCCGCCGCCGGCCTGCTGCCAAAGGTTGCCATCGCGCCACAAGATGTCCGACTTCCCGTCGCCGTCGAAGTCACCGGTTCCAACGACCTGCCACTCCGACGCCAAGGCATCGACCACGGCGCCGTCTTGTCGAGTGGCGCCGTTCATCAGCCATACCACCACCTGGCCCCCGGTGCTTTGGTGCCACAGGATGTCGCTCTTGCCGTCCCCGTTGAAATCGCCGGTGCCCGCGACCTGCCAGGTACGATCCACCGAAGAGGTCGACGAGACGGCCAGCCGGGTGGTTCCGTTCATCAGCCAGATGCTGTTGCTTCCCGTGGAACCGTTGCGCAGCAGAATGTCCGCCTTGCCGTCGCCGTTGAAGTCTCCGGTCCCGGCGATATCCCAGCCACGGGACATCCTCGCGACGCGGGCGCCGGCCTGAACAGAGCTGCCGTTCATCAGCCACACGATCACATCGCGGCGCCACCTGTGCCGCCAGAGGATGTCGCTCTTCCCGTCGCCGTTGAAATCTCCACTTCCCGCCACGACCCAATTCAAGTCGGAGGTGTTGTTCACCAACGCCTCGCCCGTGACGCTGAACCCGTTCATGGGCCACACCACGACCGCGCCCGTCGCATCATTTCGCCAGAGGATGTCGCTCCTGCCGTCGCCGTTCACGTCTTTCAGCGTTCCACCGTTACGGTTGCCGACCACGCCGACCCGCCCCGGGGTCGCCGGCGTCGTGGTCAGGGCAATCTCGGCGGCCCGCACGCCCGCCACCGAGGGAGTGAAAGTAACCGACACCGTGCACGACGCTCCCGCCGCCAGGTTGCCGCCGCAGTTGGTGGTGCGGCTGAAATCGGAGGCCGCGGCGCCGACCACGTCTACGGAGTTGACTGCGAGCGGACCGCTCCCCGCGTTGGTCATGGTCACGCTCTGCGGCGCGCTCGTGCCGCCCACCCCCGGCTGCGCGAAATTGAGTGTCGTCGGCGAGAAGTTGACGGAGGAGACGGTCGCCGCCAGGGTCGTGACCGCGAAGGTCCCGCTGACGCCCCCGATGGTTAGGGTTGCCTGGGTCGTCGTTCCGTAGGTGGCCGCGGAGGTGAGACGCACCGCCACCGTGTCGCCGGAACTCACCGCTCCGGCCGCGGCGGTGAACGCGCCGCTGTTGACCCGGTACTCGCCTCCGGCGACGCTGACGGGCGCGGGCGCGTTGGTCCCGCTCACGGTAATTGAGTTCGAGAGCGTCGGCGTCGACAGGGCCACTCCGGACTGCGGGGAGAAGTTGAACGCGTTGGGCACGGTGTCCGCGGCAACCGTGGTCACGCTGAAGGTTCCCGTCGCGCCGCCGATATTCAGTGTCGCCGACGTGGTGGTTCCGAACGACGACGAGGAAAGCAGGCGCACACGGACCGTCTGGCAGCTCGCCACGGTGCCCGGCGCCGAGGTAAATGCCCCGCCGCCGATGCTGTACTCGCCGCCAACGATGCTGATGGAGGAGGACGTCGCGCTGCTGCTGACCTGGATGGTGTTGGAGGTGATCGGGGTCCCCGGTGCCACTCCCGTTTGGGGTGCGAACGAAAAAGGCGCGACCTGCGCAAGGGCGGCCACAGGGCCGAGAAGGACAAGGACCAGGGCCCACAGACTGAAACTACGTCCAGTGGCCGACAACAGCGCTCCAGGTGACATTCAGCTCTCCCCTTCGAACCCGGGGGGACGCCATGAACTCCCGGGCCGATGCTTGACTTAACGTGCCAGAACAAAACGCACAGACGCTCCGACCACACCCGCGCGGCGTTTCGCGGCGGGTCCATCGCATCTTTCTCCATGCGCCAAGCGCTGCGTCAGGTTCAACGCGGGTGCTCGGTCATGAAATTGGTCGCGACGATAGGCGGCGCGTTTTTTCGTGTCAACGGGTGCAGAGCACGCCTGAAAAACCTATGTGGATGGCATTTTTTCTTGTCGCCACGTGACGACAGAAAAACCGTTGGAATGCCTCGTTACGAAGGACAAAATGGGCTGTTTGTCGCCGAGTGGCGACGGCGAAACTGAGAAGAATGTTACAAAACCGCACGCTTTCGTGTATCCATGTCGCTTGACAGCGACATATGCAAAAAACGATGGGAAAACCTCCACTCGCCGGCGGTAGAGCAGAACCTTCGCCTAAAAATTAGGCGGAACGGTAGCCGGTTCAGTCGGCGGAGGATATTCGGCAACCCGTGAGGCCATTGCTTAGCATTTGCCTTCACGCGGCCCTTTTGGATCGACAGGTTTCCCCGACCTTTTCTTCCGGCAAACCGGCTCGTGGTCGGAGACCAGCCTCGGTTGCCGGGCTCAAGACGGCTCTCATCGTGGCTCCTGGCCAACGAGCAAGAACGGGGGCCGATCTACGTTCCACCACCTCCGTTCTCGCAGGAACGGACCGCTCCCCTAACCGTCCGGATGCCGGCGTACTCTCCCCGGCGCTACGCGGGCTCCTCGGCTGGCGGGCGCCGACTGGCCGACCAGCTACGAATGTGCAAGTCGCGCTGCGGAAACGGGATCTCAATCCCGTAATTGCGCAGGGCTGTTTCGATCGCCCACAAATAGTCGGCCTGCACGGCGCCCGGACGCTTCACCGCCTCCGAGGTCAGCCAGACGATGAGCTCGAAATCCAGGCTGCTGTCTCCGAAAGCCGTTAGCCAGACCTGGGGCTGGCGCGCCTCGATTCCCGTGAGTGTGTGCTTGACGGCGCCCGCGGCCTCCAGGGCGGCTTTGCGCACCAACTCCTTGTCCGATCCATAAGCCACGCCGAATGGAACATGGATGCGCCGGATAACGTCGCGCATCGTCCAGTTCATGACGTGCCCATTTACGAACACCGAGTTCGGCACCACGATGTCGATGTTGTCGTTGGTGGTGATGAGCGTGCTTCGAATATTGATCTCACGCACCTCTCCGATGATGCCGGACTCCAGCTCGATGAAATCGCCAACCTTGAGCGACTTCTCGAACAGGAGCATGAGGCCGGCCACGAAATTGCTGATCAGGTTTTGCAGCCCGAACCCGACTCCCACGCCGAGTGCGCTCGCGAACAACGCAAACTTGCTCAAGTCGATGCCGATCGACGAGAGGCCGATGGCGAAACCCAGCGTCAGCACCGTGTAGTGCAACACCCGGTTCAAGGTGTAGAGCGAGGCTTGGCTGAAATTCGGGCGGTAGACCGCCACCCGGCTCATGGCGGCTTGCGCAAACCTTGACAGCCACCAGGCCACGGTGATGATCACGACGAACCGGATTAACCCCATCGACGTGACGGAAACGTCCCCGATTTCGAAAAGCGGCGTGGCAAGCCATCCTGCGAACGAGTCCCAGGAGCCCAGCACCCCTCGCCAGGGGGATTGCAGCGACCACCATCCGCTCTCGATGTCGGATAGTCTCCGCAGCACGCCGCCGATCAGGTCCACAAGGTGATTCGCAAGTCTCATGTTCTCAACTCCGCGCATTGTGTCCGCATTCCCCCTCCCGATAGCTCCCGTGCCGGAGCCCGCCTCGCCCTTCGCTCACAGCCAGCGCCTGCTTCTGAACAGGATCAATAAGGTGGTGGCAATGGCCGTCATCACGCCCAGGAGCACGAAGTAGCCGGCGCGCGACTTCAGCTCCGGCATGTTCTCGAAATTCATTCCGTAGATGCCAGCCAAGAAACTCAAAGGTACGAAGATCGCCGTAATTATCGTAAGTACCCTTATTATGTTGTTGAGCCGATGGGACGCGACCGAAATATAGCCTTCGACCAGGTCCGATGCCACTTCGTAGTAAAGAGTAGCAAGGCTATTCGCCCGTTCCTGGTGCTCGTAGACGTCCCTGATTTCGTGGATCCGCTCGGCGCGCAGTTGCGGCGGCGGCTTTTCCAGCATCTGCAGAAAGATCTGCACATGGTAAAGCAGCACGCGGCGGAATTTCCTGAGATTTGTCTTGTAGCCAATCAGCTCGGCCAGGATCTCGTCCCGGGGATTTACAACGATTTCGTGCTCAAGATCCTCCAACCTCGGCTCCAGGCTCAGGAGCCTATTCAGGTAACGGTCCACGGAGATCCGCGCGAGCCGAAGTGCCAGCGCGTCGGGGCCGTCGGCGAACAGGGAGCCTTCCTGTTGCAGCGCTTCCCAGAGGCGATCGATGCTGGGCGAGGGTCCCGAATGACGCGTCGCCAAGAACCGATCGCCGACGAAAATGGCGATCTGGATGGTTTCGAATTCGAACCCCGCCGTCGCCGCGCCCAGGCCCTTCAGCAGGATGAAGACATTATCACTGAAAGCCTCGACCTTGGGCGGATGCCGATCCCGCTGAGCGTCCTGGATCGCAAGCGGGTGCAGACCGAAATTCTCGGCGAGCGTTTGCTGCTCCATCTCCGGCGCGTTACCGGCAAAATCCGCCCACAGCATCGCGTCCGGCTCCTGCTGCCAGGCGGCCAGCAATTCCTCGCTCCCCGTCACGAGCTCACCCGTGACGGGCCGGTACAAAATCGTCCGAATCATGTGGCCCCTCCGGGGCCTTCTGCTAACGCAGTCAGTGCAAGAGATCTGCAGGGATATTGCCGCCGTTCTCCGCCAGTTTTTTGAGCACGGTCTTGTGCAGCCACATGTTCATTTGCGCGGAGTCGCCCATCTTGTCCGCCGGGCAGCCCAGTTCCGTTGCGAGTTCCTTGCGCGCCCCGAGGCTGCTGTCGAGACCGAGCAGCTTCATCAGATCGACGATGGACACCTTCCAGTTCAGTTTCTCTTTGTGCGACTTGGCCAATGCTTCCAGTTTCGCCACGACGTCAACCTCACTGATCGCCTTTACCGCGGGCTGCGCCGTCGGCGCCGCGGCGGTTCCCGCGGCGGGAGCAGCTCCCGTTGAGGCGGTAGCGGGCGCCGCCTGGGCCGTGGCTTCCTTCTTTTCGTCGCCGAAACCGAGCTTTGAAAGAATCGTGCTGAAGATTCCCATTGTCCTTCCTTTCAGGAGTAAAAAAGATTCGAGATTCCCACGTCCCGGTCATGACAGCACCGAGCCGATTGGGCAAGTCGCACAAGCTGCCGCCTTACGGCAGCGCGCGACCGACATGTTAACGCACCTGATCGCGTCCTGGCCGATCGAACTGTCACAGATTGTGTCTTCTCGAGAGCCCTCACGGACCCAGAATCGGGCCCCTGGAGGTTTGGAATCGCCGGGATTTCAGGACGTCAGGAGCATTCTATTGCTGGACGACATCAAGCGTCCTCCGCGACTTGCTGCTGTGGAGGCATTTGAAAAGGAGGGCCAGGCCACCACGTCCACGCGTCCGGCGCGTCTCCCTCGTCGTACAAGTAATAGTTGGCGAAGAAGTCCGGATCGACGATCCACTCCCCTGACGAGTATTCCCTGTAGGTCCCTCGTGGTGCCGGCTGCAACGATAATAGGTATGGTGGCAGGAGTAGCGTAGGCCCGGAGCTCGACCGCACGGCGATTCCATCATCCCCAATTCGGACGATCGTACCGTGGCGCTGCTCCTGCTGGTGGAGCGGTTCAGCCCGATCGAAGTAGCACAGACCGATCAGCACAACCTTGCCCTCGCAGTCTCGACTGTCAGGCACCGGGTTGACTTACTGTCGTCTAG
>DKBC01000159.1:11153-12083 GCA_002451065.1 Betaproteobacteria bacterium UBA6910 | reverse complement strand
GCCTTGGCGGACCGGTAGTCCACCACCGCCCACACCAGGAACGAGCCGAACAGCAGCACGTCGGCGAGGGTACCGTTGGCGATGAGGTGCGAGAACGCCCAGGTCTTCACCCCCAGCACCATGGGATGCCCCACCGCGGCCTTGATGCGGGTGCCCGGCACGTAGGCCGCCACCAGCAGGATGAAAGCGGGAATGGTGAGCAGCGCCGCCAGGTGCCGGGTCCATACCGGCGGGCTCCAGAGCAGCACCGGCTCGGCCCGGGCCATCCCGTAGCCCCAGACCAGCAGCGCGAAGCCCGCCAGCGAGACCAGCGAATAGATCCCCTTCCAGCGCTGCTCGCCCAGGCGCGCCACCTGCCGCCCGCGCCAGTCGTCGGCGAAGATGCGCAGCGAGTGGGTGCCGAGGAAAAGAATCAGTCCAAGGATGAGCACGGTCATGGTCGGGGCGTCCTATTGAGTTTGCGCCATAGCGCGAGAAATATCCGTCATCCCCGCGGAATCGGGGACCCAGAAACGTTCCGATACTGACGACGGATTCCGCTCAGCACCGCGAGCAGTCCTCCACCGGCAGGCCGCGCTTCATCCAGCCCGGGCCGGCGGCGCTCCCCACCATGCCTTCCTTGACGTTGTAAACGTGGGTGAAGCCCTGGGCCTCCAGGAACTTCTGGACCTGGGTGGTGCGGTTGCCGGTGCGGCAGATGAGCGCGATGGGGGCGTCGCGGTCGCCGCCCACCTGCCGCAGCACCTCGTTGAGGAAACCCGGCGCGCCCCCGGGATGCTGCATGTCGATGCGCACCGCGCCCTTGGCCACGCCGGTCTGGCGCCATTCCTCGGGGCGCCGGATGTCGATCAGCGTCACCTTGCCCGACTGGACCATGGTGGCGGCATCCGCCGCGCTGATGTCGGCGGCCCGCGCCGCGGGCATTGCCAA
>DKBC01000159.1:4116-11104 GCA_002451065.1 Betaproteobacteria bacterium UBA6910 | reverse complement strand
GAGGCCTCCCGCACCATTCCGCCCAGCGCCGCAACCACCGCCACCAGCAACCCCCCGCCCAAGGCCAGTATCCAGTCGTCCAGGTGCAGCGGCACCAGATGCAGCAGCCCGGCGAGGCCCGGGACCTGCACCAGCAGCACCGACAGGCCGAGGGTCCCCGCCACCACGATCCATGCCATGGGCACCCGCAGCCGGCTCAGGGTGGCGGTGATCCCCGCGCTGGCAGCGCTGAGAGCCACCAGCGCCATGGCGCGCGCGTGCTCCACCTGGTAACCGATTCCCAGGCTGCGCAGATAGGTGAGAGTGACCACGCCCGTCACCAGGGCGCCCACCGCCCCGATGACCAGCCACTGGGACAGGCTGAAAAATCGCGGCGGCCCCCTGCGCCGCACCGGCGCCAGGCGGCTGCCGGGAGGAAGCTCCTGGAATACCAGCAGCGCCGTGGGGTGGATGACCAGCTCCAGCCAGACGATGTGAACCGGGAGGTAGAGGAGCGGGTACCCCGCGAGGGGAATGAGGGCGGCGGTGATCACCAGGGGCAGGTGAATCATCAACAGGTACTGGAAGCTGAGCCGGAGGTTGGCGAACAGCTGGCGCCCCTCGGCGATGGCGCGCACGATGCTGCGGAAGTTGTCGTCCAGCAGCACGATGGCCGCCACCTCCCGCGCGCTGCGCGTGCCCCGCTCGCCCATGGCGATGCCGATGTCGGCGGCCTGCAGCGCCGGCACGTCGTTCACGCCGTCCCCGGTCACCGCCACGATCTCGCGCTCGGCCTGCAGGGCGCGCACCAGGGTCAGCTTCTGGGACGGCACCGCCCGCGCGATCACATCCACCTCCCGCAGAAAACCGGTGTCGCCCCGGGCGAGACGCGTCTCCAGTTCGTCGCCCGCCACCACCCGCGGCTCGGCGCCGCCCAGCCCCACCTCCGCCGCCACCGCGCGCGCGGTGGCCGGATGATCGCCGGTCACCATGATCACGCGGATGCGCGCCGCGCGGCAGTTCTCGAGCGCCTCCGGCACCCCGTCGCGCACCGGGTCCTCGAACGCCAGCAGCCCGGCGAAGCGGAAGCCCCGGTCCGGCTCGCCCCCCGGCCAGGCGTCGCCGCCCAGCTCGCGCCAGGCGCAGCCGATCACCTTGTGCCCGGTGCGCGCCAGCTCGTCGACGCGCGCCTCCCAGGGGGTGCCCTCCGCAGGCGCCACCGCGCATTGCCTCAGGACCACCTCCGGCGCGCCTTTCACCGCCGCCAGCAGCGCGCCGTTCTCCCGCAGGATGCCGGTTTCGCGCTTGCGGTCCTCGGTGAACGGGAAGCTCGCCACCGGCTCCCAGGGGATCGCCTGCTCCAGCGCGTCGAGGATCGCCAGGTCCATGGGATCGCCGGTTTCGCGCCGGGAAGCCGCCGCCGCGAGCAGCAACAGCCGCTCCGGGGTCAGCTCTGGCGCCGGGAAGCGGTGAGTGAGCTCCAGCCGGCCTTCGGTGATGGTGCCGGTCTTGTCGGAGCAGATGTAGGAAACGCGGCCGATGTTCTCCACCACCACCGCGCGGCGCACCAGGGCCTGGCGCCGGGCGAGCCGGTACACGCCCATGCCGAGAAAAAAGGTCAGCACCACCGGGAATTCCTCGGGCAGCGCCGCCACCGCCAGGGTCACCGCGCTCAACACCGCGTCCAGCAGTCCGTGGCCCTGCTGGTACCTCACCCAGGCCAGGATCACGCAAACCAGCGCCGCCCCCACCACCAGCACCGACACCAGGTTGGCCACCTCGCCCTGGAGCGGCGTGCGGGCGTGCTCGCCCCGGGTGGCGGAGCGCACGATCTCCCCGTAAAGGGTCTCGGCGCCCGTGTACACGATGCGCACCCGCGCCTCTCCGGTGAGCAGGCGCGTCCCTGCGAAGACCCAGTGCCGGCTGTCGAGCCGGGCCTCGCCGTCCATGCGCGGCAGCGTGTCCACGCTCTGCTTGCGCACCGGATAGGCCTCGCCGGTGAGCGCCGATTCGTCGGCCTGGATGCGGTCGCCGTCCAGCACCACGCCGTCCGCCGGAAACGCCTCTCCGGCGCCCACCAGCGCCAGGTCCCCCGGCAACACTTCCACCGACGGAATGATCCGGCGCGCGCCGTCGCGCTCCACCGTGGCCTGGGTTGCGAGCCGGCTGCTCAGTCCCTCGATGGAGGCGCGCGTGCGCCGGTGCAGGAATGCGTCCATGCCCAGGAACGGGACCAGCGCGATCAGCAGGATCACCGCCTCCGTCCATTCCCCCACCGCCGCGAACAGCGCGCCGGTCCCCAGCAGGAACCACAGCATGGGATCCCTGAGCGTGTCCCGCGCCAGTTCCCACCAGCCGCCGCCCACGGCTTCCAGGATCAGGTTGCGGCCATAGCGCCGGGACCGGACCTCGACCTCGGCCGCGGTGAGCCCCCGGTCCGGCGCGGGCAAACCTTCCAGCCGCTCCAGGGGCAGGAATCTCAGCATCCCCGCACCGAAAGCGGGACCGGCCGCGCGCCCCTCACGGCGCGGCCTTCCCCGATGTCGTGGACGGGGCCTGCCGCCGCCGCATCTCCTTCACGATGGCGTCGAACTGCTCATGGACTTCGTGCTTGAGGAAAGCCTCGCCCACGGAATTGGAGAACCACCAGTCCAGGATCGCCTCCACCCGGTAGCTGATGCGGGTGCCGCCCTCCGCTTCCGAAAGCCGCGTCACCGATTCCAGCTTGCGCACGCTGCCCCGGATGTTCCGGGAACGCACCGATTCCTCCGGGGTAAGCTCCACCTCCCGCACCGAGTCGAACGGAAAGTCGAGCTTCCCGAAGTGCGCCACGCCCTTCTGCGCCACGGTCAGCCGGTTTTCCGAACGCTCCACCACCCGGCTCTCGATCAGGTTGGGAACGAAGCCGGTCATGTGGTCGAAGTCGGTGAGCACCGCCCACGCCTCCCGCCGGCTCACCGGGGCGAACAGCAGCGCGTTGACGACGAAGCTCTCGCCCGCGCGGGCGACCTCGATGGCAATGTCGTCGGTCGGCTCCGCCGCGCCGGCGAAACCGCCGAGCGCCGCCAGCGCCAGCGCGGCCGATACCCGGAATGCATTGAGGGAGTTCAGGAAGCTAGGAGCCATGGCGGCGCCACGATATCAGATCGGCGGGGGTTTGTCGGCGGCCGGCCCCTGGCTAATCACCGCGATCAGCGGCCCGGAGTGGCGCCCTGTTTCCAGTTCTGCAATTCGATTTCCACCGCGCTGTTGCCGTCGCCGATCCAGAGGTGCCCTTCCTGCAGGGTGCACTGGAGCTGCATGTTGCGCTTGGCGAGGCCGGCCAGGGCGCGGCTTGCCTCCTGGGGCACGTTCACGACTGTGAGGTTGTCCGAGCGCAGGAGGGTTTCCGCGTTCTGCTGCCACCACAACTCGGCGGCGCGCCCGCCGTAGGCATAGACCACCACCTGCCGCGCGCGGCCGCAGGCCCGCCGCACCTCCTTGGCGTCGGGCAGGCCCACGTCAATCCACAGCTCGACGGCCCCGGTCAGGTCCTTCTGCCACAAATCCGGCTCGTCCTCGGTGCTCAGGCCCCGGCCGAAGACCAGCGCCTCGTCCGCGTGCCGCGCGAACGCCAGCAGGCGCACCATCATGCGCTCGTCGGTTTCCGAGGGATGGCGCGCGAGCGTGACCGCGTGGTCCCGGTAGTAGTTGCGGTCCATGTCCGCGATCTGCAGCGCGGCCTTGAAGATGGTGGCGGTGAGGGCCATGGGGTTAACGGCGAAGATCCATTCCGGCCGGCGGGCGGCTCCGTTCGTATTGCGTGATCGCGGCCGGCCGGAACGGCCTCAGCGCCGGCGATTCGCCCCGCGCTTGCGCCCGGCCGGCGCGCGACCGGCCTTGGCGCCCGGGCGCAGGGCCTTCGCCAGCNNGATTGCAGTATTGCAGCCTTTCTGCGGCAGGGGGCGATCAGCCCCGCCCAGCTCGCCGACCCGGCCCCTTTTCCGCAGGCACGGAAGCCCGGCCGGACGGAATCAGTGCAGAATTGAGCCGGCCGGGCGGGCATCCGGCACGCCAAGCAGGGCGCGCGCCGCAGCGGCAGGCCACCCGAAATCACGGCCACCCTCACGGATCGCCGACATTGGCGTTTCGGCGAGCCGCAGCATGATTTCCATGGGCCGCAGCCGGTCCTGCATATGCCACCCCACCGCGACCGCGAAATCGTTCATGGAGCCAAGTACGCTGCGGCTGTCGGTGCGGGCGAAAGAAGCCGGTTGCATCGCCTCGACCTCGCGCGCCGCCCGCTCCTTGTCCACGCCGATCTCCAGCAGCAGCATGTAGGTCACATCGCACAGGTTCGGCACGAGGGACTCCCGCAGATCGCGCGCCGGCAGCAGCACAGTCAGCAGCGAGCGCTCGCTGGTCGCCATCACCATCTGCTTGTGCCCGACATGCAGCAGGTTGACGTACCAGTCGCCGAGGGCGTTGGTCGGCGCCGCCGGCTCCGGCATGCCCCCGGTGATTCCGAGCCGGCGCAGCACCTTCTGGGTACAACGCAAGGTGATCATGCGGTCTCCCTATCGGTTTGTCACAGAAATCCCAGGCGATAATAACCGAAGGCGCCGGGGTGTCGCAGCGGGCGCCGCACCTGCCGGACCGGAAACGACCGCAGCAATTCCCCAATTCGGGGCGGGAATTCACGTCGCGACGATTAACACGGAATCCGGGCAATAGCGTTCAGGAAGGACTTGCCGCGTTGCAGATCGCTCAGGCAGCGGCCCCAAGGGAGCGGATCGCGATGCCTTTTTCGTCGAAGCCCTTTTTAGCCTCCCGCAGGAAATCCGACATCACCTGCTCCGCGTCGAAAGGCGAGGCCCGAAACCTCGCCGTGAACGTGATGGCATCCGCCTCCACCTTGGTCAGCCGGATCTCCGGGGGAAAGCCCGAAATCACACCGGGCGTGGCGCGGAGCACCTGCCGGATTTCCTGCTCCAGCGCCCCAATTTCACGCCCCGGCGCCAAGGCCAGGGAAACGGCGATTATCTCGCCGCGCTCCACCGGATGCCTGGTCACGAGGCGATCCACCAGCTTCCGGTTGGGAACGATCACCTCCGCGTCATGCCGGGTTCTAAGAGTCGTGGCGAATAGATTGACTTCCTGCACCTGACCAATCACGCCATCCTCTGCGAGTTCGATGATGTCGCCGACCCGAAAGGACTGGAGGGCGAGATTGCGCAAACCGTTGAACACGTCGTTGAGCAGCCCGACCGCGAGCCCGACCGTGACGACCACGCCGATCACCGGGCCCGCAATGCCAAGGACGTCGAGCGCGAGGGCGCCGGCCGCAACCAGCACCCCGAGCTGAACCATGGCCGGCAGAAAGAAGCGCATCTCGCGTGCGGCCGCTTCGCTCCGCTGGGCCATCCGGAACAAAAGCCAGCCCGCGGCCTTCGCAACCAGCCACCCGGCCACAAGCACCAGCACGGCGCCCAGCGCCCTCCAGGCGAACTCGGAAGCCCATGCCTGCAGCGCGTTCAGCGCATCCGTCACGCCCATTGACTCCCCTCCTCCACCGGCCGGTTGAACATTCCCCTTCCGGCCGGCACCGCCCGGATACCGCCCTTGACCGTTAACCGCGATTGCTGTCGCCTTGCCCCACTCGTACGGCCCACACCAGCCGAGTCCGATTCAACAAGACCGAGGAGCGCAAAGCGCTGCCCACCGGCGACGCCCATCCATCATCCACGATCCTACCGCAAGGCCAGTGACCGCTGCGTCACCCGAACTTCGGGTGCGTCTGCGACAGTGTGCCCAGCATCGGCTGGGCGCATCGGTATTTGCGCTCGTCGACGTCGTACACATAGGGCGTGACCCGGCTGCCACCGATGAGCCTGGGTCCGAGGGCGAGAACGCCGTCAACGAATGCCGCGCTGGGGCTGCGCGCGACAAAAATCAGAAACCCCATGCCATTGTTGCCGAGCAGACCCTTGGCCCAGTTCTCGAAAAAGGCATGGCTGTTCCGCGCAGCCTCAAGATCGGCGGGACTTCCGCCCACCTCGACCGCCGCCACGACCCGCGGCACCAGTCCGCCCATGGTGGCCTTATGCACCACAAACGCCAAACCCGGCGGACCGGGCATCTGCTGGAATCCCTGTTTCAGCAGGTCCTCCAGAATGGGCTGAGTCGCCGCAGGCTTTTTGCCGGCAGGCGGCTGCGCCGGGCGACGGAGCCTTTTCCTGACGGCGGCGAGGAGGGTCGCGAAGGGCGGCGAATGGGATGCGCCGTCCCAGCCGCGCAGATCCACAGCCTGCTCGCCGCGGAATCCCATGGGGGGACGGACATCATCAATCAGCGCGCAGAGCAGCTTGCCCGCCCGCTGCCCTTCGTCCGCCTCCTCCAGCACCCACCGCGACCGGACCGAGTGCCCGGACCATATCGCAAGCACGCATCCTGCGCGGCCTATCTCCCGCTCGAGGACCGTCCGCCACGCCTCCCCCGCACCGATGGACCGGTCCCAGAACACCTCCAGTCCCGCCGCACCCAGGGCGCGGACCAGCGGACCGATGCGCTGCTGATCCTCGCTGGCGTAACTCAGGAACACATCGCTCAATCCGCGGCCTCCCGGGCGCCTTCGCCCAGATCCCCCGCGATCAACCGGAACTGCTCCAGGGCCGCTTCCAGGTCGTCCACGATTTCCTGGGCGATGAGGTCGGGGGCGGGGAGGTTGTCGGAGTCGGAGAGGCTTTCGTCCTTGAGCCAGAAGATGTCGAGGCTGGATTTGTCGCGGTTGATGAGTTCGTCGTAGGTGTAGGCGCGCCAGCGACCCTCGGGACCGGTGCCGGCCTTCCCCTCGGGCTCCGCGGACCAGGTGGGCCTGCGGTCGTGCCGGCTTTCTCCCCCCTTCGACGAAGGGGGGCCCGAGGGGGGATTTCCCCCGTTTCCGTTCATACCGAAGTAACAGGCCACAAACTCGTCCAGGTCTTCCCGCCTCAAGGGGTCGGTCTTGAGGGTGAAGTGCATGTTGGTGCGC
>DKBC01000159.1:0-4061 GCA_002451065.1 Betaproteobacteria bacterium UBA6910 | reverse complement strand
AGCCACTGCTCGAGCCGCAGCGCCATTTCCGGCGTGAGAGCCGCCCTGCCATTGATCACGCGGGAGAACTGCACGCGCGACATGCCGAGCTGCCGCGCCGCCTCGGTCACCGAGAGCTTGAGGCCGGGCAACACGTCCTCTTTCAGAATCGCGCCGGGATGGGGAGGGTTATGCATACGAATCATCGTGTACTCCTAGTGGTAGTCCTGGTAGTCGACCAGGACAGCATCTTCTCCTTCGAATGCGAACGCCAGTCGCCAGTTTCCGCTGACCCAGACTGACCAGTGGCCGAACCGAGCGCCGCTCAAAGGATGAAGCCGCCAACCGGGAATGCTCACCTCCTGCGGCCTCCTCGCCCGGTTCAGCACTGCCAGCTGCCGCGACAACCTTGAAGCGTGGGACCGCTGGATGCCCGCCTTGCTTCCGGTCTTGAAAAACCGCTCAAGCCCCTTGTGCCGGAAGCTTTTTATCACCTGCCAATTGTATCGCTACACGATACATCGGGCAAGATCGGCACGCCCATCGGGAAATCCGCAGGGCACGGGATCCCCGCCCCCGGCTTCAAGCCTGCCGGGGCAGGTCCCGCCGGGATGACGGTGGGAGTTGCTGGGTCCCGGATCAAGTCCGGGACGACGATCACGGCCAGCGCGGGACGGGTCAGCCGCCGCTCAGGGCCTGGACAATGACCACCTCGTCGGCCGCCCCGAGGGGCTGGGACAGGTCGCGGACCTGCGCTCCGTTGACGAAGATGCGGATGTGGGGGCGAATGCCGTCCTGCTCGTCCACGACGCGGAAGCGGATGCCGGCGTACTGGCGGTCCAGTTCCGCCAGGACCTCGCCGAGGGTGGCGCCGCCCACCTCGACCTGGGATTTTTCCGTGTAGGAGCGGAGCGCGCCGGGGATGTGCACCTTCACGGGAAGCGGCTCCGGCTACGCGGGGTGCGCCGCCTCCACGGCGTAGATTTCCGGCAGGTGGCGGGCGATGCAGGTCCAGCGCGCGCCCTCGTCGCGGCTCATCCACAGCTCCCCGCTGGTGGTGCCGAAGTAGAGGCCCACGGGGTCCGCGGCGTCCGCGCTCATGGCCTGGCGCTTCACGGTCCACCAGGCCTGGCTCCGCGGCAGGCCGGCGTCGAGGCGCTGCCAGGTGTTGCCGCCATCGCGGGTGCCGTAGGCCGCGGGCATGCCCTCGGGGCTGGTGCGCGGCCACACGGTGGTGCCGTCCATGGGGAACACCCACGCGGCATCCGGGTCCCGCGGATGCACGACCAGGGGAAAGCCGATGTCGCCCACCCGCTCGGGCATGGTCCTGCCGACGCGCACCCACCGGTCCGACGGCCGGTCGAGCCGGTAGATGCCGCAGTGATTCTGCTGGTACAGGCGGTCCGGGTTGCCGGGGCAGAGGCGGATGCAGTGGGGGTCGTGAAAAGTGGGATCGGCGGCGTCGAAGCCTTGGACGACGTCGAGCCCGTTCATGAGCGGCGTCCAGGTTCCGCCCCCGTCCGCCGACTCGTGCACGCCGCCGCCGGACATGGCGAAGTACAGGTGCCGCGGGTCCCGGGGATCCACGATGACGGAGTGCAGCTTGGGGCCGTCCGGGGTGCCGTCCTGCACGGTGCCCATCCATTGGCGGTAGCGCGGATCGTCGTTGATGGAGGAGAACGGCTTCCAGGTGACGCCGCCGTCGAACGAGCGGAACAGCCCCTGGGGCGAGGTGCCCGCGTACCAGACGCCCGGCTCCGAGGCGTGGCCGGGCGTGAGCCAGAAGGTGTGGTCCACCACGCGGCCCTTGGTGCCGTCGTCCGCCTTGGCGAACGCGGGCGGCGCCGCGGCCTCTTTCCACGTGCGCCCCAGATCGTCGGAGCGGAAGACCGTGGGCCCGAGGTGGCCGGTGCGGGCCGCCGCCAGCAGCGTGCGCCCGTCCCGCGGGTCCAGCACCAGGTGGCTGATGACATGGCCGAGAAAATGCGGGCCGTCCACCTGCCAGGTCTTGCGCGCGCCGGTGCTCCGGTACAGCCACGCGCCCTTGCGGGTGGCCACCGCGATCAGCACCGGGCGGTTGCGGGCCCGGGAGCGCGGCTTCGCGGGCGCGGACGGATTGTCGTTCGGGTTCGCCATGAACAGCCCCTCCTTGGGTCGTGGCCATGGGCCGGCGCGGCGCCGGCGGAGGCATGCCATTACACGCCCGCCGCGCGCGGCATGCAAGGCGCGGGACACACCGCTCTGAAATGCGCGGGGCAGGGCAACAGCTTGCGCCTCCCGCGACAGGGAGTCCCCAACCTCCGCCCGGAAAGCGCTAATCCACCACCCGTCCCCGCAGGGCCTTGACGCGGCCGCGGCGGACCTTGCCCTCCACCCGCCGCTGCTTGGAAGCGAAGGTGGGCTTCGTGGCGACGCGCTTCTTGCGCACCACGGTGACGCCGCGCACCAGTTGCCACAGGCGCCGCAGGGCGTCGTCGCGGTTCTTCTCCTGGGTGCGGTGGGCCTGGGCCTTGATGACCAGCACGCCTTCCTTGCTGATGCGCTTGTCCTTGAGCCCGAGCAGGCGCTCCTTGATGGGCTCGGGGAGCGACGAGGCGCGGATGTCGAAGCGCAGGTGGGCGGCGGAGGCGACCTTGTTGACGTTCTGGCCCCCGGCGCCCTGGCTGCGGACGTAGGTGATCTCGATCTCGCTGTCGGGAATGGCGAGGTGCCTGGAAATCTCTAGCATGGTCGCGGGTGATGGAAGCCCGCCCCCATTCTAGCAACCGGCGCCGGTCGCCTCAGCCACCGGGCCGGTAGCGGTAGACGATCGCGAAACCGAAATCCGCGACCGGAGCGAATCCGGGGGTGTTGTCGAGGAAGGCGCGGCCGGGCAGGAGGACCCGGTAGATGCCGTGGTTCTCCTTGACGCCTTCAGGCCTGAAATGGACGAAGTACCCGGGGCGGTCCATGACCGCGCGCCAGCGGGCGGCAAATTGGTCTTGAATAGGGAGCAGCGGGACGGTCTTGCGCCCGGAGTAGAAAGCAAGGACCGGAAAGTCGTGGACTGCGTAGATGACGTCGCCGGGCGCCGAGTGGCGCGCCAGCCAGCCGGCGACCCGCACTGTCGGCCACTCCCAGTTCTCCACCCACGGATACCCGAGTTTCCTGAAGCCTGGGGCGAACTCGAGCACCGCCACCAGCGCCGTGACCGCCAGGGCCGCGCCCTTCACGCCCTTCCCTCCCCGCTCCAGCCGGGCGAGCAGCGCGTCGAGCCCCACCGCCGCCGCCACGCAGACCGGGATGGCGAGGGGCGCCAGGTAGCGCACCTCCTTGTGGGGAACCGAGAGCATGTAGGCGAAGTAGGCGGCGCCCCAGGCGAGGAGCGCCGCCAGCAGGCGGGAGGGGCCGTCCACGGCGGGAGGCGCCGCTTGCGCTCCGCGGCGCCCACGCGCGGAGGCGGCGATTTGGCGGACCAGCAGGGCAAGTGCCAACAGCAGGAGCAGCCAGACGCTGATTGGGAACACCTGGAACAGGCCCTCCCAGTAAAGGCGCCCCGGCACCGGCGCCGTCCACAGGGTGACGATATTGCGGGCGTGCTCCATCGGATAGAGGAAGCCGCCGAAGGTGAGCTTGCTCCAAACCAGGTACGGCGCCACGGCCACTCCCGCGCCGATGCCAAGGAGCAGCAGGCGGAGCCAGGAGCTGAGACCGGCCACCAACAGGAGACCGAAGTAGAGGAGGACGAAGCCGGAGGTGTAGCGGGTGAGGATCGCGAGGCCCACCATTACGCCGGCGGCGAGGGCCCAGCGCGCGCCCGTCCGGTCGAAGAGCCACATCGCCCCCAGCAGCAGGGTCACGGCCGGCATGTCGGTGAGGAGCTGCCAGGAGATGAAAACCAGATACGGGGTGAACGCCAGGAACAGCGCGCAGCCGAGCGCCACCCGGACGCCGAAGGCCCGGCGCGCGTAAAGGAACCCGAACAGCACGCCGAGAGTGGTCGCCAGCCCCTGCACCATCTGGGCCGCATAGATGTCATGCCACAGCGCGAAGGCACCGGCGTAGAGGACGGAGAGCAGCGGCGGACGGTGGTGGAACTCGTC